>MIAN01000192.1 GCA_001829125.1 Spirochaetes bacterium GWB1_27_13
TAGTTTAACTCTAAGTCAAAAGTTTAACATTGAAGTAAAAAGAGTAGAAAATGACTTACTTAAAATCGTTGACTATATGGAAAGTGAAACTATGAAAAGATTAAATCCAAAAACTAAAGAAAAAGAAGAATTAACAGAAGAAGAGATTAAATTAGGTCTTAATTTCCTTAAAAGCCCTGATTTATTCGACCAAATAGTTAAAGATATGGAAGTCTTGGGATATGTTGGCGAGGATATGAATAAAGTACTTTTATACATAGCAGCTTGTAGCAGAATCTTAGACGATCCAATAAGTATAATGATAATCTCACAGTCAGCAGCTGGTAAAAGTATGCTTGTTGAAATGTTAAGAAAACTTCTACCTCCAGAAGATGTAATTGCTTTAACGAGTCTTTCTGACCAAGCATTAAACTATATCGAGGATTTGCTACATAAGTTTTTAATAATGGGTGAAGCAGTTCATAATGACTTAATAGAACACCAAATTAGAGAAATGCTATCCCTTACTGGTTTATGATGTTTTATATGAAAGATGGAAAACTTACATGGTTTTGGTGTAGTATAAGTTACAAAAATTATTATGAACTGTGCAAAACAATAATAGGAAATAATCCAAATTTTGCAGTAGAAAAAAGAATAAAGAAGAAATTAGTAAAACTATATGGACTAAATGCAGATGATATAAAAAAGATGAAGTCCTAACACAGCCCCCAGCCGAGCCCCTCTGCCCCCTCGCACGATAAACTTGTGTAAACCTGTGCCTTAATTGGCACAATACCTCTCCTTACAAAACTCTACATAAAAAACAAATGTAAGGTGATGTAATTGTGAAAAATTATAGGGGTTTATATAAATAATTATATATAATGTGAAAATATAGTCTTAAAGACTCAATTATGACTTATTTGTATATCGCTTCAAAAAGAATAAAATATAAATTGTATAAGCCACTTGAAGTTTGGTACAAAATTTTACTCGATAAGATGATTGAAAATCCAAAGGTTAATTACTATGAATTATTAAAAGGCGTTTCTTAGAATTAAAAATCTTCCACCAAAAACTCAGGAATTACATAAATTTTTATATTTTTAAAAAAATCTCTTCCTTTTTTTAAAATAAGTATTATACTTAATAAACAATGTTTTTTAAAGATGGAGATGTTTTGTGGAAAAACATATTATTGATGAAGCAAAAAGATGTTTGCAGTGCAGAAAACCAAAATGCAAAGAAGGATGCCCTGTTAAAACACCGATAAATGAAATCATTAATTTACTTTTAACTGGTAAGATAAATGATGCGGGTGAAATGTTATTTAAAAACAATCCTTTATCTGTTATTTGTGGATTAATTTGCCCACAGGAAAGGTTTTGCGAAGGAAATTGTATTCTCATAAAAAAAGCAAATCCAATTCAAATAAGCTCAATTGAGCATTATATTTCTGATTACTACTTAAATAGATTAAAATTTGATGTTCCAAAAAATAAATGTAAAAAAATAGCAATAATTGGTTCTGGACCTTCAGGGATTACCGTTGCTTTTATGCTTGTAGAAAGAGGTTACGAGATAACTATTTTTGAAGCAGAAGAAAAAATTGGTGGCATTTTACAATATGGGATACCTGATTATAGGCTTCCAAAATATATTCTTGAAAAATTAAAAGAAATTTTAATAAAATTTGGTGTCAAAATTAGACCTAATACTTTAATTGGACCTGTTATTAGCATAGATGACTTATTTAGAGATGGTTATAAGGCAATTTTTATTGGAACTGGGGTCTGGAGTCCAAAACCATTGCGTATTAAAGGAGAATCTTTTGGAAATGTCCATTATGCTATAAATTATTTAAAAAACCCAGATGTTTTTAATCTTGGAAATAAAGTTTGTGTAATTGGTGCTGGAAATGTGGCTATGGATGTTGCCCGCACAGCTTTAAGAAAAGGCGTAAATGAAGTTTACATTATGTATAGAAGAAGCGAAGATGATATTCCTGCCACAACTTATGAAATTGAATACGCAAAGATAGATGGAGTTAAATTTGAATTTTTCAAAACACCCGTTGAAATTGTAGAAGAAGGAATAAAATATATTTGTACACAAAAAGTTAAATTAGAAGATGGTAAAGAGGATATTGTCAATATTGAAGGCTCAGAGGATATTTTTGAATGTGACTCTATAATTATTGCAGTAAGTCAAAATCCTCGAAGTAATATAGTTTCTAATACAAAAGGTATTGATATAAATAAATTTGGGCTAATTATTACAGATGAGAATGGCAGAACAACAAAAGACGGTGTTTTTGCTTCTGGTGACGTTGTTACAGGAGCAAGGACAGTTGTTGAGGCTGTACATTATTCAAAAAAAGCATGTGATGCTATTGAAGAGTATATAGCAGATAAGTGTAGTGTGGAAAAATGAATTATAAGAAAACAAACAAAAATATTAATTGGTTTTTTAGTCAAATTCCTATCCTTAAAAAAGAAAATATAATTGATGATAATACAGAACAAAAAATTGTTGATTATTATACTAATTTAATAAAAAATTTAGCTAATCAAAACAAAACTAATCATAGTAAAACAATAATTGCTATTTTAGGAATAATTTCTGCCTTATTCATTGGTGGTGGAATAATCCTTCTAATTGCTTACAATTGGCAAAAAATTTCTCGTGAAATTAAAACTGTTGTAGCCTTTATACTTTTAGTAATTCCACAAATTTTATGTTTCTATTTTTTATTCATAAATAAAAATAAAATTGGAGATGGCTTAAAGGAAGGTTTATCTTTATTTCTTGCTCTAATTTTTGGGGCAGTTGTGGCATTTATTGGTCAAATTTATAGATTACCTCCAAATAATGATTTGTTGTTTTTGATTTGGGGCTTGTCAACCCTTGCCATTGTCTATATTTTCGAATCTGTTTCTACTATTATATTATATTTTGTTTTAACTATTGCATTAACAAGTTCTATGCAGTTAAATAACGAAGTTGGCTCTTTATTTTACCCAATGCTTTTGGCTATTATTCCTTTATATCTAAAATTTGAAAAAAATGAGAGTATAGTAAAAAAAACATTCTTTAAATACATTTTGATAGCAAGTACAATTGGAGGTCTCGGCATTGCTTTAGAAAAGGCTTTACCCGGCATCTGGATTGTATGTTATTCAAATTTATTTGTATTATTTTTATTTGCAGGTTTTAATTTTGAAGAAAAAAATAATTCATTAATTTATTCACCATTAAAGGTTGCTGGTATTGTGGGACTTTTTGTACTTTTATGTCTTTTTGTTATGAGTTGGGTTTGGGATTCAGTTGGTTTTTCACATTATAGAGGTGGTGGAAAATTTAATGAGATCGCAGCAATTAGTGACTATGTTATTGCAATAGGTTTGTTTATTAGTAATATATTTTTTACAATTAGTTATATCAAAAAAGATTTTAACATAAAAAAATTTTTGGAATTTGAAGTTAGATTTATACCTCCACTAATAAGTTTTTTTATAACACTTTTGTACATTTTTGTTTCTTTTAATATTTTTGATAAAAATGCGGCTGCAATGATCGTTGGCTTTTTTGCTTTGTTATTGCTATTCTATTTTACCTATTCACGGATATTCAATAACATAAGAAATATTTTTAATAATTTTATAGTTTTTTTAACTATCCCAATTTTTATTAAAATGATAGAAATAAATGATCGTTCTGATAATTACTCCAATTTTTTAGTGCTTATACCTGCGATATTTTTATTTTTCTATCTTTTTGGAACATATTTTGCCGAAAACAAACTTGCATTCATATCTAAAGGTATAAAAATAATTGGTATTTTAGGAGTTGCAATTTTAGCATTTATTTATACTTTTATTGGCGATTCAGATTTATCTTCCAAATTTGAATATGATTTCTCATTTTTTTATCTAATTTCTATTTTTATAGGAACTTATATTCTCTTATATTTTATATTTTCCAAAAAAATTAGGATTAATATTTCTGCTATATTACTTCCTTTAATAATTTTAGTTTTTTATTTATCTTCATTCTATCTTGAAAAACAAATTATGGCTTGGATAATTAATTTATTTATTTTAGTTTTTTGTTTAAATGGTCTATACAATGGATTTAAGTTAAATTCGTTACTAATAATCAATATTTACACAATATTTTTAGTTATTACAATATTATTTAGATTTTTTGATGAGAATGTTGATATTCTCACAAGAGCAGTAGTTTTTATTATATCTGGAATAATAATTTTAATTTTAAATACTTTTTTATCAAAGAGAAAGAAAAAAGAAAATGAAACAAATTAAATTTATAATTTTTATTTTACTAATTATTTTTCAAATTTCTGTACCATGCTATATGTTAATAAATTTGAATTTTAAGTTAAATAATCCCAACAACAAAATAATTAGATTGGAATGCGAACCTCGCGATCCTTATGATTTCATGAGAGGTCGCTATGTTACTCTAAATTTCAAAATTGATAGAATTAATTTTACAACAATGGAGTCTCTTAAAGATGTAACAGGTGATGATTTTGAGAAAAAATATAAAAAGAGCATTATTTATTGTATCCTTGAAGAAAAAAATAGCTTTTATATAATCAAAGATATGACATTCAAAAAGCCAGATAAAAATACTCTTTTTATAAAGTCGAAATTTTCATATTATGATTATTATGATAAATCGATAACTCTTTTGTTTGATTTTAATAAGTATTATATGCAGGAAGAATATGCAAAAAAAGCAGAAGAAATTTTAAGATTTAACTCTAATTTTGAAACACTAAATCCTACCTTAGTTCTAGTTGTAGACGATGATGGCAATGCTTATCAAAAAAGCCTCGAAGTGATGGGTAAAAGTATAGAAAAATATATAGATGAAGAGTTACAAAAAAATAAAACTAAAAATTAATATTATACTACAAAGTTTTATGTTGTCACAAATCCAAAAATTTAAGTAGAGTTATTGATACTTACATGAGTTAATCTGTGTCAATCCGTGACAATCTAATGAATCTATGTTATACACTGAAAAGTTTTATGTTGTCAGAAATTCAAAAATTTAAGTAGAGTTATTGTATATACTCGAGTTAATCTGTGTCAATCAGTGACAATCTAATGAATCTGTGTTATATATTCAAATCATATTTTTTTTCAAAAAAATAAAAAAAACAATGGAAAAATTTTAGTATTTTTTGTATAATCACAAAGTTTTATGGAGGTTTTATGGGCGTTACTGCAATTTGTGGTGTTAATTGGGGAGATGAAGGCAAAGGAAGAATGGTTGATTATTTTGCCCGTTCTGCTGACTATGTAATTAGATTTCAGGGCGGAAATAATGCAGGGCACACTGTCGTTAATGACTTTGGAAAATTTGCATTGCATTTATTACCATCTGGTATTTTTAATAGAGAAGCAATAAATATTATAGGAAACGGGGCTGTTGTTAATCCTGCTGCTTTGATAAAAGAGATTGAAGAGGTAGAGCAAGTAATTGGAAGTATAAATAATTTTTATCTATCCGATAGATGTCATATTATTTTTCCATTCCATATTTTACTTGATGAATACGAAGAAGAAAGATTAAAAGACAATAAATTTGGTTCTACCAAAAGAGGTATAGCTCCTGTTTATAGTGATAAGTATCTCAAAATTGGTATATTAGCTTCAGATTTATTAAATAAAGATTATCTATCTAAAAGGATAAAGAATAATCTTGATATAAAAAATCAAACTATTAAATCAATTTATAACAAACCAGAAGTAAATATTGAAGAAATGGTTGAATGGGGTTATTCAAACGGTAAAAAAATTGAAAAATATATAAAAAATGTTATTCCACTTTTAAGAGATGCTGTAAGAAGTGACAAAAAAATTCTGCTTGAAGGGCAACTTGGAGCTTTAAGAGATATTGAGTTTGGAATTTATCCTTATACAACTTCATCATCTCCTATCGCAGGATATGCTGGGGCTGGCTCTTCTATTCCACCTTATGAAATAAAAAGAGTTATTGGTGTTATGAAGGCTTATTCTAGTTGTGTTGGAGAAGGACCTTTTGTTACAGAATTATTTGGTGAAAAAGCAGAAGCAATAAGAAAAAAAGGCAATGAATATGGTGCTGCTACTGGACGCCCAAGAAGAATTGGTTGGTTTGATGCTGTTGCAAGTAGATATGGTTGTGAAATATTAGGGGCAACTGAAGTTTCTTTAACTTTACTTGATGTACTTTCTGGTGAGGATGAAATTAATATTTGTACAGAATATAAAACGAATGATGAAATTATAGAAGATTTTCCTACAACTCAAAAGCTTTATGAATCAAAACCACAGTATATTACAATGCCTGGTTGGAAAGAAGATATTACTGGCATTAGAAGTTTTTTTGATTTGCCAAAAAATGCTCAAAATTATGTTCTAAAAATTGAAGAATTAATCCAAGTAAAAATAAAATATATATCAGTTGGTCCAAGAAGAGAACAATTGATAAAAAGATAATTAATTTTATCCTATTGGGAGGCTATTACACAAATATTCCTTAAGCCTCCCATAAAATTAATCTATGCTAATCCTGTTTACATTGCTCCATACAATACAAAAGGAGACCAATAAAAAGGGGCAGCATATTTAGGGTATTTTTCTCTATATTCTTTTTTTGTCTCTCTTAATGCTTTATGATGAGGAATGCCAGTTTTAATCTTATTTAAGAATATTTTGATAAATGTTTGCGTTGACTCATCGCCAATACTCCATAGAGTTACCAAAACACTCGAAGCACCTGCAAGCATAAAACTTTGAGATAAGCCAGCTAGTCCTTCCCCACCTTCAATTTTACCTTTCCCAGTCTCACAGGCAGATAAAATTACAAAATTATTATCAAGTTTTAAATTTATAATTTCGTTAGAATTTAAATAACCGTCGTCAACTATGCCATAGTTATTTAGATCTTGCTCATTTATTTTTTCTGGTAAACTTAGTACTAAGGAAGACATAAGAGGGTTTTCTTTTTCAATGTAACCGTGTACTGAAAAAAGAATAATGTTTGCTTTTTTTAACTCTTCTGTTTCTGATAAAAATTTAATTTTTTCTTCACTGACTAAACTTCCGATAAAACTTTTGTTATTTGGGAATATTCCGTTAGCAATCATTATTTCATTCTTTGAAAATGGCAAATCAACCCAATTTAGTATTTTTTGGTTGTAATAATTAGATAAATTTCGCCCTTCCTCTTTTTTTCTATATTCTAATGGAATATCTTTTACCATGAAGGATAAATCATTCTCAGTCATAGGATTTTTTCTAATAAATTTTTTGTTGTCATTGGTATCTTTTGATAAATAAAACGGATAACTTGCACCACCAAAAGCGATTAAATCATAACTTTTTGTATTAAGAGAATTTGTTTTATTTTTTAATAAATTTAAGGCAGAAAGCGATTGAATATAGGTTAAATTATATTTATCACCAAGATAATAACTATTATTTTTTCTGAAATCTTTTACTATTATACTTTCAATTGGCATTGTCCATAAATTTCCATCTGGGCAAAAATAAATATTTTGGGTATTTTTTAACTCATCTTGAATTTCTTTTGTAAATAATCGTTCTGCAAAATAGCCATAAAGGTTTTTAATAGAATCCATTACTTCATCTTTACTTTGCTTGCTTTTATTTCTTTCTAAAATTACACCTCTTGTTTTAATATTAGCGTTATTATTTAATAAAGTTAAATCAATTTTACCTTGAGTAAATAAAGAATTAATTCCAGCCAAATAAGAGTCACTATCTATTTTATAAGAATAATAAAGGCTATTATTTAATAATTCTGCATAGTTATCTATATTTTCATCAAGTTTTATAACTTTTGGTTCTTTTTGACCTTTTTTTGCAATAAAAACATAATTTTTTTCAGAAACAAAAAACATTAAAAAAACATCTTTTTCACCCAACAATTTTTCAATATCATCAAATTGCAATATTTTTGGATTTTTAAAATTTTTAAACTCTTTGTATTTACTTTCTATACTGAGAGTAAATTCATCTAAATCTTTGTTGATTTTATTTAATTGTTCTTGTAAAGAAATAATTTCTATAATATTTAAACAATTATCAATTTTTTGTGATAAAAAATTTATTTTATTTGTCAAATTAGTATAATTTTTTACTTCTGCTTTTGCTACATTAACTTTTTGTAAAGCATTTTTTATAGAAAGGCTATTTAAAAATGATCGAGACCTTGATTTTTCATAAATATTAAAAGCATCTCTAAATTTTTTTTCTTCAATAAAAGAAAGAGTTAGAAATCTGTACGCTTGTTCAGTATTATAAAAGAATGATTTATTTTTTTCGTCGTATGGATTGGTATAATTTCTAATTTTTTCTACGATATTTATTGATTTAGTAAGATTATCAATAGCAGATTTGTAATCTTTTAAATTATAATATGAAATACCAGTATTTATAAAAATAAATGCTTTTTCTCTATCATTTGGATTGTAATTTTTCATAGTTAGAGATTTATTTAAATATTCTAATGATTTTTCGTAATTTTTTTGGTTGAAATATGCAATGCTAAATAAATTATTTAGGTTAAAAATGGATCGCTCATCATTTATGGATTGAGAAAGAGTGTAAGCTTCCGAAAATTTGTCGATTGATAGGGTAGGGTTGGTGTTTAAAAATATTTCACCATAGCTTATTAATGCTTTTATTTTAAATGGAATGTTTTTTTCCTGATTTCCAATTTGATTTAAACAAATTTCAAGTAATTTTATTTTTTCTTCTGGATTTTTAGAAATTTGAGTTCTAATTAAATAATATCTTGAAATTATCTCTTTATCAGAAGAAAGTAGTATTTCTTCTTCATATTTTAGTATCTGTTGGGTATTTAGAGTTATATCTTTCATATTCACATAAATATCAACTATTTCATTTAATATATTTATATATTCAGTCTTATTTATATCCTTTAAAGTATTTGCAGCCTCATTTAAAAAAAATAAAGCTCCATTGTAATCTCCTTGTAATTTACATATAAATCCTTTTCCTTTTTTTACAAATGCAAGTTCTTCTATCATATTACTTGATGTAAAAAATTCTTCACTTTCATAAAAATATTTATTTGCACTCTCAATATTTTGATTGTAATACAATTCTAAAAAACCAAGATTTGTAATCCATTTATATTTTTGTTCTATATATTTATTTTTGTCTTCTTTTTTTAATTTATCGTATAAATTTATAGATTTAAGATAATATTCAATAGATTGTTTCATATTATATGCTTTTTCAAAACATTTTGCAGAGGCAGAATAAGAAAGCATTGATTCTTTAAACATATTTTCTTTTTCAAAGATATTGCCCCACTTTAAATATAGAAAAGCTGCTTCGCCAAACATTTCTTTATCAACAAAAGATTTTATTTTTTCGTTATCGTTTTTATAATCTTTTACATCTATTGCTGAGTATAGATGTAAAATCACAAATAAAAAAACTAAAACTATATATTTTTTAATTTTTTTCATTAAAAATCTCCATATTACT
>MIAN01000193.1 GCA_001829125.1 Spirochaetes bacterium GWB1_27_13
TGCTCCAACATCGACTACTGCATTTATATAATAATTTTTATAATAAGCATTCCACAATCTTAAAACTGTCTCATCAATATAATCATAATAATCTTTAGAGTCAATCATTTCGCAAAGCTTATTTAAATGAAACTTGTAATTTTCGTCTGTATTTAGATCAACCTTGTTATCAATTTTTTTTACTGGAATGACTTCATATTTAATTAATTTATTACCCTCATATTCAAGCGAAACCATAGCACCTAGATTCCATGTTGGTTTAGGATTTTCTTTATCAAAATAGAAATTGCCAAGGCTGTAAAAAATAGGTTTTTCTTTATATAACTCCCATCCTTGTACAATATGCGGGTGATGTGCTATAATCGCATCTGCCCCACAATCAATCAAGTTTTTATATCGATTTCTCCATTCAGGTAAAGGAATATCTATCTCTTCTACCCCACAATGTGCTTGTACTATCAAAATATCTACTTGTTTTTTAGCATCAGATATTCTATTATCTATGGAATGATGATTTATCCAAGCATAACCTGCTTTATTTTGTTGATTTTCATAGAATAAAGCCCCAAATTCTCCTTCACAAAAGGAAAGAAAGCCAAATCTAATGTTATTTATAGTAATAATCTTTAATTGATAAGCATCATTGAAATTTAACCCTGCTCCCACAATTGTTTGATCAGAAAAACTTGCAATTGTATTTTTTAAAGCATTTTTTCCATAGTCACAAAGATGATTGTTTGCAAGAGAAATTAAGTTAAATTTTGATTTTTTTATTATATCACAAGCATTTGGTATCTGAAAAATATTGGGACCTGCCTTTGCAATAGGCTTATCTTTCTCAGAAATAATAGGAGCCTCAAAGTTACAAGATATTACATTATGCTCGTCAAATATTTTTTCGATTGCAGGTGAAATTATTTTTTCATTGGTTTTGTTTCTTATCACAATATCACCAACAAAAATTAGTTTATTTGTCATTTATTAATGCCTTTTCTATTGATTTTATTACATAATATGAGCTTAATCTTGGTAAAACCCTATCTTTTTGATAAGTTTCTAAGTTTTTCTTATGAAAAAATACTTTTTCTATAAATCTTCTTGTATAACCATTATTAATTAGTTTTATTTTTATTTTACTGAAATTATTAATTTTAGGCATAACTTTTTCAGCCCAAAAATAATTTACTTTTTTTAATTTATTAATATTCTCCAAATATTTTTTATCTACAAATTTACCCATCAGTTTAATATCCAAATCCTCAAACTTCATATTCTTAAAACTCTGATAATCAAGATAGTTTTCTCTATTAACGTTAAGATTTAACGAATCAATATCAAGATTATTTCTTTTAAAAAACTCTTTTTGCCACAACCTGTCTTTTCTACGATCATCTGGGATTTTAAGCATTGACAAAACTACATCAAAATCCAAAAATGGACTGGCTGTAACAAAACCGAGATATTCTGGTATAACAAAAAGATATGATAAAAGCATAAGTTTAAATCTCATAGAAAAAATTATCCGTACTTTTACATTTGAGTTAAAATAATGACTATTTTTTTCAAAGAATGCTTTTTTTAGTAAATCATCAGTTTTTATAGAAATAAATTTTTCTTTTACATTTACAGAATGCGTATATCCTATTTTGGAAAGATTTTTGTAATTATCTATTGGGTCTAATTTTACATTACCACTCCACGCGTCACCAATTATTCCACTAAGTAAAACTTTATTTTTTAAGTTAGAATATTTTTGCAGTATTGTTTTGTAAAATTCTATATGATACATACCGTGTAAATGTGTAGAAAAACCAAATATTTTAAACCAATTATTCATTTCTTTATGAAAATTACCAAGTTCTATAATTTCCCATTTAGTATTTAAGATTTCTGATATTTTTTTAGCATATAAAGACTCAAAACTATCATTTTGAGCCTTACTTACACCATAAGTAAAAGAACGAATTTTTGATTTATCAGAAACCAAAATATTCAACACCCTTGAGTCATATCCCCCAGAAGTTGGAATAACTATTTCACAATTACTCTCTTTTTCTACATTGCTTATTTTTGTCTTAATTTTTTGTAAAGCAATTTCTTCGTCTATCGTCTCGTTAAATAAGCCTTCTTCTAACACAGGATCGTCTTTATAATTTACAGTTAAATTTTTATCATTTATTTCTATTTTAGAATAATATCGCAAGAATTTAACATCTTTAAAAGCAGTATGTTCCAAAGCAGAATATCCAAATTCTAAATATGTTTTTAATCCCTCATTATCTATTTGTTTATCTTTTAGTGTTTTTAGTGATAAAGTAGAAATAATTAACTCTTTTTGGTTATAAAAAACTGGAATACTATTAAGCCAATCATTTTCTACTATTATATCATTATCATTTATCGTTATTAGAACATTTCTATCTAAAAGACTGTTTGTAATAGGAAAAGATAAAGTATATTTACCATCCACTTTACAATTTTCAAGTTCTCCAATACCCCAGAGATTTATATAAAGGTTATTTTTTTTTATTGTAAGAATATTCAAATTTGCATTAAATACATCGACATCATCACATTTTATATTTTCTTTAGATATAGCAAAACCAATTATTTTATCCATATTTAATCCCAAATCAAAATTATTTTGACATTCCGAACAATTGCCAGTATAAGAAATATTATAAAAAATATCAACAAATTTTTAAATATTAAACCCGAAATCTGCAATAAATTCGTAACGAAACGAAGTAGAGCTTGACCAGAAAAGGAGTTACGACGAATGAGGCTCGCAGGTCAAACTTTAGACATCCTTGTCAAGTTCGACATTTCGTGCGTCCGTGCACGAAACATAATTATTTTATGTGAGAACCGAATGACAGAGTAACTCATTTACTGACTAAGAGATACGAGTTACAGTAGAATTTATTGCAGATTTCGGGTTAAAGATAAGAAATAGATTTTCAATTGAATATGAACAAAAAAAATGAGGTTGCCATAAGCAACCTCATTTTACAAGCGTATTTCTTAGATTATTGTAAATCGCCAGTGATTTTTACATCATCGATATAAGCATAATCATCTGTAGCACTTCCAACAATTTTAAATCTCAATTGTAATACTGTACAGTTTGCAATATTTGTAGTGTAAGAAGTAAATGTGTTGTTTGCAGCTGTATTTAATAAACTAGCAGCAGTAGTCCATGTAGAACCACCATTTGTACTATATTCACAAACAACCTTTTCTCCTGTTTCTAATGAGTTTTTAGCCATTTTGTATGTTAAAACTATGTTTTTAAAACCTGTAAGTTTAACATAAGTAATAACATTTGCATTGTATTTTAATTGAAGACAAGCGTCTCCAACTTTTGGTGTACCTGTATAACTTGCTGTATTAGTAGTACTTGACCTTTTCCATCCAGTCAAAGATGTATTATCATCAAATTTATCTTCAACTATTGTCAAAGAATATATAGACATTGCAAAAACTAAAGCAAATAAAACCATTATTATTTTTTTCATATAAAAATCTCCTTCATTCAATCACTTTTTTTGTATATAACCCACCATCAAATGGTGGGTTTTGGTAATTATTGATCTTTATGGTAAAGCAGTGAAATTAGCCCAGTTTGCACCATAAGCACATTGTGTAATATAACCTTTTTTACCCCAATGGTTAATTGTAGCTTGTGGTGTACCAGTTTGTGTAATATTGTTTTCCCACCATTCTGTTGTACCTTGTCTCATAAATGCTTTGAATTCAAACCATTCACCTTTTGCACCGTACATATCAACATCCAATTTCCAGTAGTGCATTCCCCATAAATTTTCTGGGTCAACACCATAACCGCTATTTGCATAAGTGATATTGTTTGTATCGTGGTATGAGCTAGTACCTGGTTTACAAGTCCAATCTAAAGCTGATTCACTACCCCAGTCTAAAGAACCATCATTTGCTTTAATTGCAGCTGTTGTTGTATTTTTTGTGTTATTATAAACTATTGGTTCTGACATAGATGGATAATATGTTGGAACTAATCCTGCATCGTGTCCACCTTTAACAAATATATCTTGACCTGATACAGTTTCTTTTTGCATAAATACTACTGTTCTTACTCTACCTGTACTACCATTGTTTACATTAACTGTTACACTTGCTTCTGTACTATTGCCAGCAGCATCATAAGCTTTTGCTTTAACAACATTTGAACCGTTTGCAGTTGTTGTTGTATTCCAGCTAAAAGAATATGGAGAAGTTGTATCTGTGTTAGTTAATGTGCTACCAACATAAAATTCTACTTTTGTAACACCAACATTATCACTTGCATTTGCAGAAACTGTTACTGTTCCAAGTACTGTTGCATTGTTTGCAGGTGCAGTTACAGAAACTGTTGGAGGTGTTGTATCTGTGTTTTTCTTCCAAATACAGTAGTCTGTACCTGATTTGATAATAACCCAACCAGAACCTGGATTATAAGATGATCCTGGTCCGATTTTAACTGCAATTTTTCCATCGATAACAGCAGCATATTCATTATAGTTAGCAAGTGCAATAGTAACTGTACTTGTCATTGTAATATTGTTTTGTTTTCTAATATTGATTAAATCAATAATATGTTGTTGCATTGTTCCCCAGTCAAAGAAATGATCCCATGCAACACATGGTAAACCTGGATGTGTTAGAGTATAAACATAAGCAAGACCAACTTTATCATTTCTTAATTCCCAATGTTGTTGTGTACTACCAGTATCATGATTGTCTACAAATGTAATAGAATTTTCTGGATGCCATCCAATGTAACCTGATGGTGTACCATAAGATGATTTTAATACAGAAAGATTTGGATAATTGTTGTAGTATGTGTATTCTGTTAAATGTTGCCCATTATCATAAGCATCTTTAAACCAACCAAAAGCATTGTTTAAATTATTTTTTGTAGAAAAGTCGAATACTAATGATTTTCCGCCATCATGATTTGTTGCTGTAACCCATGCGTCAAGACCATTTTGTGGACAACCATCTTCCCATAATTCACCTACTGAAAGTTCTGGAGCTGTTGCTGCGTTATAATCGCCTACATTCCATCCTGGGTAACCTTTAACATAATCGTATCTCCAACCAACGAATCCTACTGATCTTAATCTAGTGTTCATCCATGTTTTGATACTGCTTTTAACTGTTGCATTTGAATGATCAATGTCTCTTGCTGCACCGTATTGACCGCCAGCGACATCATTTTGTCCTCTTGGATAAACGTTAGCACCTGGATTACCTGCATAGAAGTATTCATCATCGCCACAAATACCATCTGTGCCCCAATCTGGATTTTTAAGGTCTGCCCAGTTTGTTAAACCAACTCTATGATTGATAACAATGTCTGCAATTGCTTTAGCTGGTGAAATTGCTGTGATTGCATCTTTCAATTGTTGTTCTGTACCATAAGAAGAGTTGAGAACGTTTAATTGTCTTGGTAAATAACCTTGTGTACTACCAGAATCTGTTGGAGGTGGAAACCAAACCCATTCAAAATACTGTTTGATTGTTGCTGATTTTGAATTAACAACATTGTACCAGCCAGTTGTGTTACCAGCACTGTCCCATCCAAAACCTTGTAACATTACATTTGACCCATAACCATTATAAACAGAGCCAGCATTGTTCTTTTCGATAACATCTGTTGATAATGTTTGTTGTTCTTCGCCCAAAGAACTTTTGTTTTCGAGAATTGTCGGATTGCTACATCCAATGATGAATAGTAAGAAACTTACTACTACTAATAAAGTTGTAAAAACTTTTTGCATTTGGATCTCCTTTTTTAATACTTTAAAATTTAAATACTTCAGTATATATTATAATATTTAAAAAAAAATAATCAAGAAAAATTTTAAAACTTTTGTACTTTTTTTATTTTTTTTTAAAAAAGTAGTAATTAGAATATTTTTATATAAAAAGTATTTTTTCTATATAACAATTATTTGTTTAATTTACAAAATTTACAAATAACACAAAATCTTGTGTTTCTAAAAAAATACACTTATACATAATTAAAAAATTTTATAAATCAAATTTCTTAAATAATTCAATACAAGTTTAATTATTTATACTTAGAGCAAAATTTAATATTTAGATTATTAATTAATTGGCAATAAATTAATTTTTTATTACCTAAACGCTTTAAAATCTATTAGAACACAGTATTAAGGATTATCAAGAATTAGAAAAGAAATTATCTATTCTTAAGTTATAACTAAAATCAGTTAATAGTTGGTATAAAAGAATTTTAAAATACAAACTTTTTAATTCATTGGACTTGCAATCTGATGATATTTTTGTGGATTTATTATAAATAAAAAAGGCTACCAAAAATTTACATTTTTAGTAGCCTTTTTATCGCATAGGGGAGTCGAACCCCTCCCGTCGAGATGAAAACCCGATGTCCTAACCGATAGACTAATGCGACATCTTGACCCATGATGGATTCGAACCATCGACCCACGCCTTAAAAGGGCGTTGCTCTACCAACTGAGCTAATGGATCAACTGTGTTTGTTATTTCTAACAAGCGACGAGTAGATAAATACCATAAACCAAATAAAAAGTCAAATGTTTTTTTTATTTTTTTTAAGATTTTTTTGAAGAATTATATAATTCAAATTTGAACATTAGAAAAATAATATTTTAATCACAGTATAGAAAATATGAAATACTTTTTTAATATCTACAATAATATAGTAGAAATTCAAATATTTTTTTTACAATAAAGAATAAAGGACATTTTTTAAACTTATAATTGTAAAAAAACGATAAAAAAATGACAAACAAAAATTATTTTGATATACTCCAAAATCCATGAAAAATATATTATCGATTTTATTTTTATTGACATCATTTTATTTATTCTCTTTCGATACCACAACAGATGTTTCCGCTGATTATTGGAAAAACAGATCTGAAATCTTTAGAAAATCTGCGTTGGCAAAAGATATTGCATTTGCTGATCTTAACCAACTAAAATCAATGGCAATGGCTCTGGGGTTAAAAGAAGAAGACAACGCCGCCACTTATAGAAATGCTTTAATAAACTACTACAATATAAAATTATTCGAATCAAAACAAAAAAAAGGCGAAAAAATAGTACTTGAACGAGCAGGCGAACTTAAAATGTTAAAAATTAAAGAGGAAGACGAAGAAAACCTTCATTTAATAGGAAAAGTTAGAATGCTTCTTAGCAGTACCGATGAAAAAAAACAGAGTGTTCAAAGAATAATAGAAGCTGACGATGTCTATATAGATTTGAAAAATAAAGAAATAACAGGTGTTGGAAATGTCTATTTTAAAGATGATAATCTTGAGTTTAATGGGGAACAGTTTTATTTTAATTTTGAGGTAAATAGAGGCGTTTTATTTGGTGGTAGAACAAAAATTTTAAAAAGTGGTGACTCTGGCCTAAAAGATGCTTATTTTACAGGTGACAAAATTGTACAAGCTGAAAATGATGATGCTATACTTCATAATGGAAATTTAACTACATGTGATGAAGAAAAACCACACTATTACATAAAAGTTTCAAAAATATGGATAAGTCAAAAAGGTGAATGGGGACTTTTAAATGGTGTAATTTATATTGGACCAATTCCATTCTTTTATATACCAATTTATTATCATCCAAAGGACTTAATGATAAGCCCTGTTTTTGGTTATAGATCAAGAGAAGGCTGGTTTTTACAAACTACATATTTTTTACTTGGTGATAAAACAACAGAAGACTTTATGGGCAAAGATAAAATTAGAACAGCACCTAGTGGAGAAAATGCTCTTTTTAGAATAACTAAGGCAATGTCAGACCAAAAATTAAACGAATTCTATGATAAATATGATTTTTATAAGAAAAATCCAAAATTTAGAATCCTTCCAAAATTTAATTCGATCGATTTTGCATTAAGGTTTTCTGGTGATGCCTATACAACTCTTGGTTTTTATACTGGTCTATTTTATTATATGAAAGTTGATCATCAGACATTCCCTTTTACAATGACGTTTCTTTCTGATATTGCTTTCTCAAGAACTTTATGGAAAAACCCAGATGCAGATAATTATTTACCTTACAACCCCGCAGATAAAGGTAAACCACTGACAAGCAAAAATACTTATTTTCATCCAGAGGAAAATCCTTTATTACCAAGATTTTCTGAGTATTTAAATTTTACAGGGCAAATTAATAATAGCTTTGTATCATTTAATTATGATGGACAGCTTGAATATTTACCAGACGAAAATTATTTTAAAGACTTTTATAATAGAAGATTGAGTTTTTCTTATATCGACTTAGCATTTGATGGCTTAAAATACAATATTGAATCTCAAAATAAAAAGTTTTCAAACTTTGAAGTTAAAAAAGACACAACTGTAAGTACTGGAACTCCCCCATTGAATAAAATAAATATAACTTTTTCTCCAAAGAATATTCCAAAAATATTTAATCTACCATTAATCTCAAGTATTTCTCTAAAAACAACATCATCGCTTTCTTTTCTTGCTGTTGCAATAAAAAGTTATGCTCCTACTACTGACAACTCAACTAAAGATGACCCTAGATATAGAAGATATTTTTTTCAAGACTTCACAGCTCCTGAGTTAGAATATTCTATGAGCGGAACTCTAATAAATTATGAATTTTTAGTCAATTTACCAAAAAATATTAAAGACAATAAAAAAAAGCCTCAAAATAAAGAAGATGATATTATAAAAAATTTATATCTTACTGTTAACACTATAAAAAACACAGACCCATCAAAAGATGCGGTAGAACTTGATTATAAAAATTTATTTATGTTTTTTGGTAAAAAGAATGTAATTACACCAAAAAAGGTAGATAATAATACATATAAATTTAATGATATTATCCTTTCTTCTGAA
Organism: Spirochaetes bacterium GWB1_27_13; assembly: GCA_001829125.1. Taxonomy (GTDB): domain Bacteria; phylum Spirochaetota; class GWE2-31-10; order GWE2-31-10; family MWDO01; genus GWC1-27-15. The sequence continues at coordinate 8,913 of MIAN01000193.1, forward strand.
GATGATTATACATATAAAAAAGAAGAAAAAGTTGAAGATGTAACTAAAACTTCTACTAAAAAAGAATATAATTTTTCATCACCTCAAATTATAGAGACAGAACAAAAAGATACTTATAAATTAAATATTAAAATTATAGATTTTGGAATAGATTATAGTTTTAGCAATAAACTCTCAAATAAATTTATTTTTAATACAGATACAAGCATAGATTCTCCTTCTGATCTTGATTCTATCCAAAGATTTCTTGGTAATAAATTTGAAACAAATAAAAATGTAAAACGACTTAATATAACAGATTTATTATCTTTTAGTGTTAAAGGTTATCTTAAAATGTTTATGATTCAAGATAAACCGTTGTTTCAAGTATCACCAGAACTAACGATAAATTATAATAAAGATTTTGATGTTATGGATATATATAGAAGTTTTTTAAAATTTAAATATAATGTAACAGATGATAATTACATCTTGGTAAAAAATGAAATAAATAATCTCGAAAGGAATACTAATAAGAAGAATTCAAAACTTGATATTAATTATACTGGTAATATAACAAATGACTTGTCTTTTAATAACGATTTTATTAATGGCACAAATATTTCAACTTCTTTATCATTTAATTTATTTGAATTTAATGAATTTAAAAAAGATATTTTTAATACTCTAAATTCCAAAAATGCCAATACAAAAGACTATGAGCCTGTTAACACTGATTTGTACAGCACAAGAGTCGATTACGATAAAATAAAGGCATTATCTACTACTTTCAATCTTAAATTAAATTTAATACCTAAAGGAAGTGACCATCTTCTATCAGTTGGTGTATCTCCAACAATAAATTGGAGAATACCTGATTCTAACTTAACTGAAATGAAAAATGAAGTATGGAATGAAAATACAACAGATGTTATATATGATAAAACAATAACAGATGAAGAAATAGTTGCAAGAGAATATATTTATTATAGAAAAAACAAATCAAACTTGAGAGATAAAATAGCAAGTTTTTATTATAAAGAAAATTTTTGGGAAGGTCCAAGAAATTTTAGAAACATGTTTCAAGATGTTACTATAAATTTCAATTACGACTACAAGAAAAACAATATATCTGTTGTATCTATCAATAACCAATTAGTTTTCAAACTCAAAAACATAGGAAATTTTTTCACTGGCGATAACACAACAGATAACGCAAAAAGAATTTTTAGTATCTATCCAGATGACAATTTCTCGTTAAATTTTTTAGGCGGGGTCATAAGTTACACAATGAACTTAACTTTTATCAATGAGTTATATTATGATTTCAATTATCCTTCAATCTCTGCTAAAGAAAAACTCCTTGATGATTATAGAATAATAACATTAAATAACAGACATACATTTAATCTAAGATTAGCAGGTACTCTTTTTGAGGTAAAACTACCAAAAGGTGATTGGCTAAATTTTTCTACAAGCTTAGAATTCTTATGGAATAGGAACAAAAAATGGTTAAATAATAAAATAGCTAATAATAATTTTTATTTAAACAGTCAAACACTAACCATGAGTATTTTAATGGATATTTTTAAAGTGTCTCTAAATTTTAAAGCTATTGATTTTAAAGATGTTGGATATGGTTTTAGGTTAGACAGTGGCAATTTGACTCTGGGATATAATGTTACAGAAATACCAGTTTTTTGGACATATTTCAAACTTTATGTAAACCCATCGATTGTCTATAATTTTGCAGTTAAGCATGACGGTGATTTATCAAGCCAATTTAATTCATCTTCTTATTATGCAAACAATAGTTTAGCAGTCTCTTTTTCTACTGATTTAGTTATTGGTGAAAAAACAAGTTTTGAAACAAGATTTCATTTTGAAACAAGAAGTGAAAACAAAGAAATGTACAAATATTATACTGGAACCGATGGGCTTAGGCTTTTTTTTGAAGATATATTTAAGTCCTTTAATTTTGCAAAGATAGAAGATAGAACATCATCTCCTTTCAAACTAAAAAATATTGTTTTTTGGGTTGAACATAACCTACATGACTGGAAACTACGTTTTGAATATTCTGGAAGACCAGAAGTAAATACAAACACAAAAAGATACTATTGGGAAAATACATTTAAGTTTCTAATAGAATGGAAACTCGATAGTAAAAATCAATTAATTAAAATGTTTAATAAAACAAAAGTTAATAGCATTTACGAAAAAGGAGAATGGAAACAACCATTATTGTCTTTAGACCCAGACAAAAATTAATAATACCAAAATTACAAACTTAATTTACATTTAATACTAATGTTTTTTATTGATTTTTTGTAGAATAATAGTATATTTAGGGTTGTGATTTTAAAACTTTTTATGAGAAATTTAATGAAAAATATTGTAAAAATTGGTATATTTATTATTATTTTATTCTTTTCTTGTGGAATTGTAAGAGAAAAAGAAGATAAAATAAAAAAAAGATTTCCTGATATGGTTCAAATAGAATATGAGCATTATATTTATAAAAATGGTAGAAAGTTTTTGATCGCTAAAATTAAACAAGCAAACTTTTTTGAAAAAGCCAATAAAATAGAATGCGATGTTATTAGAGCAGAAATTTATAATTCAAAAAATGAACTAACAACTTTGATAGAAGCAGATAAAGGGATTATTAATAAGGACGATAAAGTTGTATATTTTAGTGGAAATGTTAAAATCCAATCCTTTGAACAAAAAACTAAACTATACACAGAAGAATTACGAGTTGATTATCAAAATAATAGATTAATAAGTGACAAAGACATTATTATAGAAAAAGATGATGGCTCTTATTTAAAATCAAAATATTTTGAATCAAATTTAAAGTTACAAGAAACAAGATTTGATAATCTTGAGTCCAAATATTTTTATAATGATAAAGATAACACAAATGACAAAAAAAAATAGAATCTTAGTTTTAATTTTTTTAATTATTCCTCTCTTTTGTTTTGCTAAAATTGAAGAACTCAATCTACAATCAGAGCATGGTTCTTACAAAGAAATAAATAATCAAAAAATATTCTTTGCTCAAGGAAATGCCCATATTATCATAGATAATAACGAAATCTATTGTGATGAAATGGAAATTTACCTAAATAAAGACGAAACTGTTGAAAAAGCGATTTTTAAGAAAAAAATCAGAATTTTTCAACAAAAAGATGAAGTTGAAATTGGTGGAGAGTACGCTGAGTATTACAAAAAAGATAAAATCTTTGTCATTAGAGAAAACATCTTTTATATAGACTCAAAAGAAGAAATTGCAGTTTTTGGCGACTCTATTTATAACTATGAAAAAGAAAAAGTTGCAATTGTACAAGGCAATGTTAGAATATTCCAAAAAGATATTTTTGCAAAAGGAGCATTTGTAAAATACACAAAAAGAGACAAACAAATGGAAATAAGCGGCTTCCCAACAGTTGAAAATCAAGGCTCTGAATACAGTGCAAAAAAAATTATAGTTGATGTTAAAAATAATACTTTCATCCTCGAAGGTGGACTTAACGCTACAATCCTAAATGAAACAAAAGATGATTTGACAAATGATAAGGTGGAGAAATAAGGTTAATTTATGAATAACGAAACAAATAACGATTTAGATTTACAAAATGTTAGTTTAACAACTGAAAATAAAGATAATTCACAAAATACTATCGAAAATATCCCAAAAGATGAAAATATTCAACAAAAAAAAATTAATGATACTGTTATTGAAACTAATGATATTCCTCAAAATATAGTGGATAACTCTAAAAATGAACAAAAAGAAGAGTTAGTTTCAGAAAATAATGATATTTCTCAAAATATTGCAGAAAACTATGAAAATATTCAAAAGGATGATGTTTTATTAGAAAATAATAAAAACAAAAATGATTTGGTAAATATTCAACCAGAAGACGAAGAAAAAGTTGAATCTTTGGATTTACAAAAAGATTCTGCCAAAGAAGACGTTGTATCTAATGAAGAACAAAAAGAGTTGTTAGAAAATAATAGTAATAAACAGAAAACAGAAACAAATATTGATAATACTAAAAAAAATAATATTTTTTCAAATATAATTAAGCAAAAAGATAATATTCTACAAAAAATACCATTTTTTAATAAAAAAGATTCTACAATTGTTACTGAGTCACCAAAAATAGACACTATTCATAAAAGACACCAAAGTAGTTTTGATATTTTAACAGAGTCGCAGAGGGATGAGAGTCATCTTTTTACTTTGGGTGTTAAAAATCTTATTAAAAGGTTTGGGGCAAAAACAGCTGTAAATAATGCTTCTTTTTCGATGAAACAAGGGGAAATTGTCGGACTTTTGGGTCCTAATGGTGCTGGTAAGACAACGATTTTTTATATGATTGTAGGTTTTATCAAACCAACCACTGGAAATATTTTTTTGGATGATCAGGTAATAACAAATTTACAGATGTTTAAACGGGCGCATCTTGGGATTAGTTATTTGGCTCAAGAGTCATCTATTTTTAGAAAACTTTCTGTTGAACAAAATATTGATTCTGTTTTAGAAATTCTTGATATTCCAAAAGAAGAAAAAAAACGACGAAAAGATGAGGTTATCGAGGATTTGGGGATTGGACGACTTGTCAAACAAAAAGCCTACTCATTGTCTGGTGGTGAACGAAGAAGAACGGAAATCGCAAGAGCGTTAGTTTTAAAACCAAAATTTTTGTTACTCGATGAACCTTTTGCTGGTGTTGACCCAATCGCTGTATCAGATATTCAAACTATTGTTGCTGGGCTTAAAGATAAAAATATTGGGGTTTTGATTACAGATCACAATGTTAGAGAAACGCTAAGAATAACAGATAGGGCTTATATTATAAATCTTGGCAATATTTTTAGATCAGGCAACTCTTACGAACTCGTAAATGACCAAATGGTAAGAAAACTCTATCTTGGAGAAAATTTTTCTTTTTAAAACTAAAAATATATTCTTTTTTTTTAATAAAAACTTGATTTTTTTAGCTGTTTATTATAGTGTTATATATATAGAAAAAAATTGTAAGGAGTTTTTATGAGCAATGAAATAATTATTGATGATTCAAATTTTGAAACTGAAGTATTAAAATCAGATAAACCAGTTTTAGTAGACTTTTGGGCTGCGTGGTGTGCTCCTTGTAGAATGCTTGGACCTATCGTTGAAGATGTTGCAAACGAATATTCTGGTAAAGTTAAAATAGGAAAATGCAATGTGGATGACAATCAAGAGACTGCTTCAAAATATGGTATAATGAGTATTCCAACTATACTTATTTTTAAAGATGGAAAAGTCGTAAATCAATCAATTGGAGTTATATCAAAAGAGAATGTAATTAATTTATTTAGAAAATATATTGAAAGCGTTTAAATTGTTATATGACTTTAATACATATTTATTTTTTTGTTCTGAATTGTTCAAAAAAGTATGTTAATTAATTTGACATACTTTTTATTTTGTGATAATTTGTATAAAAATAAATGACCACTTGGTCATTTTATCCATATAGGAGGAATTTATAATTATGGAAAGAAGAGTAGTTGTTACAGGAATAGGCACTTTAAATCCCCTTGCAAGCGATGTTGAGACAACGTGGAAAAAATTACTTGCTGGTGAATCTGGTATCGATAAAATTACAGCTTTTGATGTAGAAGGTATTAGATGTCAAATTGGTGGATTTATTAAAAATTATAAGCCAGAAAATTTTCATATAGATGGTAAAATTGCTAATAAAATGGATGATTCTCAGCAACTTGCTTTTGCAGCTATGATAGAAGCTGGTCTTATGGCGAAAATCCCTATGCATCATCCAGAAGATCATTCTGTTGTATTTCCTGAGTTTGAAGGAATGGCGTTTCCAACAGAAGACCCTTTTAGAATGGGCGTTATGCTTGGCCTTGGTGTTGGTGGAATAAAAACCCTTCAAGAACAAGTAATTGTAATGCAAGAAAAGGGAGCAAGAAGAGTGAGCCCTTTTATTATCCCAAAAATGATTGCTAATCTCGCAGGTGGCTGGGTAACTCAAGCAATAGGAGCAATGGGTGTTAATACCTGTTATGTAACAGCTTGTGCATCTGGGACAAATGCTTTGGGTGAAGCATTCCTTGCTATAAAAAATGATAGAGCTGACATTATAGTATCTGGTGGCTTTGAAGCTGCTGCTTGTAGAATTGGTTATTCAGGTTTTTCTAATATGCACGCTATGTCAACAAGAAATAACGAACCACAAAAAGCATCAAGACCATTCGACAAAGCAAGAGATGGTTTTGTTATGGGCGAAGGTGGAGCAATATTAGTTTTGGAAGAATTAGAACACGCAAAAAAAAGAGGCGTTAAAATTTTAGCAGAATTTGTTGGCTATGGTCTTACAGCTGATGCTTACCATATTACTTCTCCAGAACCAGAAGGAAAAGGTGCTATAAGAGCAATGGAAGACGCTATTAAGATGGCTGGTATTAAAGTTTCAGAAATAGATTATATCAATGCTCATGGAACATCAACTGGCGCAAACGATAGAATGGAAGCAACTGCAATTAAGAAACTATTTGGTGACCATGCTTATAAACTCTCTGTAAGCTCAACTAAATCTATGTCTGGTCACTTACTTGGTGGTGCTGGTGGCTTTGAAGGTATGGTTGTCGTAAAATCTTGTATGGAAGATAAAGTTCCTCCTACAATAAACCTCGATAACCCAGATGATGGAATGGACTTGGATTTTGTCCCAAATAAAATGAAAGAAAGACCTGTAAATTATGCAATGAGTAATTCTTTTGGTTTTGGTGGACATAATGCAGTAATTATAGTAAAGAAATATAAAGAATAATTTAAAACAATTGGGGGTAAAAAATGGAATTTCAAGGAAAAATAGCACTTGTTACTGGTGCATCAAGAGGTATTGGAAGAGCAATAGCTGAACGATTTGCAAAAGGTGGTGCAACTATTATAGTTACTGCTACAACTAATGCAATTGAAGATGTTGCAAAAGAAATTTCTTCTAAATATAATGTTGAAGTTCTTGGTGTAGCAGGAAATGTTTCAAAAGAAGAAGATGTTGAAAAATTATTTAATATTATTTTAGATAAATTTGGAAAAATTGATATTTGTGTAAACAATGCTGGTATTACTAAAGATACTCTTTCTATGAGAATGAGTGCAGATGATTTTGATGCTGTTATAAATGTAAATTTAAGAAGTGTTTTTTTAGTTTCAAAAGCAGCATCTTTAATTATGATGAAACAAAAATATGGAAGAATTGTAAATATGTCTTCTATTGTAGGTATGAGAGGAAATATTGGACAAGCAAATTACGCTGCATCAAAAGCAGGTATTATTGGCTTAACCAAAAGTTTGGCTTCTGAAATTGCAAGAAGAAATGTCACAGTAAACGCTGTAGCTCCGGGTTTTATTGATACAGATATGACAAAAGCAATTTCTGATAAAGCAAAAGAAGATTTCTTATCAATGATCCCAATGGAAAAAGCAGGAACACCAGAGGATATAGCAGAAGCAGTTGCATTCTTAGCATCTGATGCAGCAAAATATATTACTGGTCATACACTTGTTGTTGACGGTGGATTACTGTTAAGATAATTAACTAAATTTTATAAATTTTTGATAAAAAGCCCTCCCTTTATAAAAAGGAGGGCTTTTTTATATTTTGGAGCATAGATAAGTAAAATATCTGGGACAAAAACAGCGACTAAAGATACCTAAAACTCGACAGCAAAAAAAGAAAGAACACGAATTAAAATGTCCAAAATTTGGTATTTTTTCGTGTTCTTTGATTATATTAGGCTAATTATTTGCCTGCCATCATTAATTTTATGTCTTCTTCTGCTGTACCAGTTTGTTTTAAATCAAAAGCTTCTATTAAAACTTTTGCAACATTTGGAGATAAGAAAGCTGGTAATGTAGGACCTAATCTAATTCCTTTAACACCAAGGAAAAGTAGTGCTAAAAGAACTGTAACAGCTTTTTGTTCATACCAACCAATATCAAAAGAAATTGGTAAATCATTAATACTTTTTGCACCAAACACTTCAACAAGTTTTAGAGCAACAACAGCCAATGAGTAAGAATCATTACATTGACCTGCATCAATAACTCTTGGTATTCCACCAATATCGCCTAAATCTAAGAGGTTGTATCTAAATTTTGCACAACCTGCTGTTAAAATTACAGTATCTTTTGGTAATTGTTTTGCAACATCAGTAAAATATTCTCTTTCTTTTTGACGACCATCACAACCACCCATAACAAAAAATCTTTTTATTGCACCAGTTTTTACAGCATCAACTATTTTGTCTGCTAAAGATAAAATTGTGTTGTGGTTAAAACCAATAGGTATTTTTTTACCTTCTATTACTTTAACGCTACCGAGTTCTTTTGCTTTTTTTATTGCAGCAGTAAAGTCTTTTTGTCCACCTTGTTTTCTATCTGCAATGTGTGCAACTCCATCCCAAGCTGCAAGACCAGTTGTAAAAATTTTGTCTTTATAAGAATCTTTTGGTTTTTGAATACAATTTGTTGTCATAATTATTACACCATTAAAATCTTCAAATTCTTTTTGTTGATTGTACCATGATGTACCATAATTACCGATTAAATGTTTGTATTTTTTGAATGCAGGGTAAGCATTCGCAGGAAGCATTTCACCATGAGTGTAAACATTAACGCCAGTTCCATCTGTTTGTTTTAAAATTTCTTCAAAATCTTTTAAGTCATGACCACTAACTAAAATTCCAGCACCAGCAACAGTACCAGTAAAAACTTCTGTAATAGTAGGTATTCCATAAGAATCTGTGTTTGCTTTGTCGAGTAGAGCCATTGTATCGACAGCATTTTTACCAGCTTCCATAACAAGTGCGATATAATTATCGATAGAAAGGCTATCATCTATGGTTGAAGCGAGTCCTTTTTTAACAAAATTAATAACACTTTGATTTTTATAGTTTAAAATTTTTGCATGATCGTAATAAGCAGAGATTCCTTTGATGCCATAGATTAATAATTCTCTTAGTGATCTGATGTCTTCATTTTTTGTTGAAAGAACTCCGACTTCAGCACCTCTTTTTTCAAAATCTTTTATAGAAGCATTTGATTCCCAACTTGCAGAAGATGGAACTGCATCACTAAATTTTTTGTTATTTTTAGTTTCGTAAGCTGCCAAAAATTTATTTTTGATATTGGTTTTAACCTCAAGACCTTTTTTAATTAAGCCGTAGATTTTTTGAGAGTCAAAATTTACATTTGTAACACCTGTAAACATAGCTTCTATAACAAAATTATCAGTTTCTTCATCTTCTATTCCTAATTGAGAAGCTTTTATAGACCAAAAAGAAATTCCTTTTGTAACATCTGTTAATACATCTAAAAGATCAGCGACAGTACCTGATTTTCCACAAACACCAGCCACTGTACACCCTTGATTTTTTGCAGTTTCTTGACATTGATAACAAAACATAACATTCCTCCATTTTTTATTTTTATATAGAATACAGACAAAGCCTGTATAAAGTTACAAATTACCTTCGCTTTTTTTAGTATAAGAATTACAATGAATCTTAATCTCATCAATCGAAACATATTTATTGATAAGTTTGCAATAATGAGGCTTACTATCACCTGGATTGTAATCCTTAATAAAATTATTACAAGTTAAGCACATCTTTGCAGGTTGAATAATTTTTTCTTCATAAAGTTCATTCATCAAATCTAAAAAAAATTTTACAACCTCTTCTTTTTGCTCAAAAGAATAATTTTTAATGATATTACGAAAAATATCATTCTTTTTGTTTAAAATACCTAATTTTTCCTTAGTTTTTTCTGTTAATTTAAAATAGAATACTCTTTTATCGTTGTGATCTTGAATTCGTTCCAAATAGCCTTTATTTATAAGACTATTTACCGAATCACTAACTGTTGATTTCTTTAATTCAAATTCTTCTGCTAAATTACTTACTGTTGTAGCCTCAAGTGGCATTTTATTTATATAATCTATAAATTGAATCTGAATTGGGCTTATTTTCTCTGTTTTTACAATATTCCATAATAATAGTTTATTTATTTGAGAAATTTTTTCAATAGCAAATAGAATAATTTCATCAATATTTTTAATATTTTTTTCTACCATATATTATCACTCCATATTGTTAGGACTCCTAACATTTATAAATATAATACATAAATCTTTGTATGTCAAATTAATTTTTGAAAAATTTTAATATTTTTGCTAAAAAAATAAATCTTAAAAAATAGAATCAATTTTTAAAGTGGTTTGTCTATGATTTTTTTTAAGGTAGAGAATAAATGAGGGGGCTTAGGTTTTCGCCCAAACCCCTCTGCAGGTTAGTCCATCCATGTTTTATGGAGTGTTTTTTTGTAGTGCTCTTTAGCAAACATTTTTGATCTTGTCAAATAAGTTTTGATTTTCCTAAACATTGCATAACCAAAAAATATTATTACAAATAATCCAAGAATATAAATAAAAATCCAACCCCAGACTCTATAAACTGTTTTTATTTCAAGAAGTGGTACTTCTACAACTGTGCTTTCTTTTGAGTCAATCTTTGACATATATTTTAAGTTACCTGTTGGGTCAAAAACTGCTGAGTAGCCAGTACAAGTTGATCTGACAAGAGATTTTCTATTTTCGATAGAACGAAAACCTGCAATGTGTAAGTGCATTGTTGGTTCTATATTTTTACCAAACCACGAGTCATTTGTACAATTTATTATTAGATTTGCTTCTTTTTTGTTTATAGTTACTGATTTTCTAACAAATTCAGGAATAATATCTTCATAACAAATATTTGTAGAAAATTTCAAGTCTCCACTTTCCATTATTTTATATTCTTTACCTTTACTAAAGTCACTCAAACCATAAATACCCATTATAAAATTTAAAAAATTAACTGGCATTGCTTCAACAAAAGGCAATAATTTCATTTTGTTATATTGATCTAACTTTATGCCAGAAGAAGAAACAAACACCAATGAGTTATAAACAAATTCTTTATCTTTTTGAGTTTCTACTGTGTGAGTACCAAAAAGCAATGGTACTTTCTCAAATTTTTTTATCACAGTAAAATCTTTTACATCATTGTCAAAAAATGATGGTATTGAAGATTCGGGCCAAACGATTAAGTCTGGGCTTCTATCTAAAATTTGATTTGACAAATCGTTATAAGTATAAAGCATTTCGTAATACTTTTGAGCATCTCTTTTATCTATGCCTGAGTAATTTCCTTGTACAATTCCTATTTTAGAATTTTTTGAAATGGTAATTGTTTTTTCTATTTGTTTAATTCTTTCATTTCCATAATAATAAGATCCTAAAATTAAAATTAAAACAAAAACAGCAAAAGTTACTCCAAATTGTGTATTTCTCTTATACAAAATGGATTCTAATAGTATTACTATTGCAGCATTAGAGCTTATTACCAGAAAAGTTAGTGCTGGTACTCCAAATACATCCGCAATTTGTGAAATTCTTAAAAATAAATATTGAGAATAACCGATTTGATCATAAAATAACTTTGGAAAAAAATAATCGATGACTGTTACAACTAAAGGCATTGAAATATAGAATACTTCTACGTATTTTTTTGTCGATATATATTTTACTATTATAAAAATTAAGCCATACATTAATCCGTGAAATATCGAAATTAACAAAGTAATAAATCCACCAATGAATACACTTAAAAATCCAAGGCTGTAAGGTATAAATTCACCTGGCAAGAAAGAAAGAAATGGATTTATAAGCCACCAAAAATGAAAAAAATACGCTGATGTACCAAAAATCCAACCTAATATAAATCCATTCTTAGGATTTTCATTCTTAATAAAAAATAAAAATGGAACAAATGTAAACCATGTTAAAAATCCGAATGAATATCCAACATTAGAAAATGACCATAATATCCCCAACAATATATAAATAAATACTTTATAAATAAATTGGGTTTCTTGAATTTTTTCTTTTATACTGTTTATCATTAAAAATTTCCTCTCAACTTATATACTATAACTAATCCAAATTATGTAATACCATCCCTGATCTAAGTTTTGGTTCAAACCATGTAGATTTTGGAGGCATAAGATTATTAGAGTCTGCAACTGCAAATAATTCTTCCATAGAAGTAGGATACATACTAAAAGTTACAGCAAAATCTTTAGTATCAACCATATCTTTTAATATATCAGTGCCTTTTATCCCACCAATAAAATCAATCCTTTTGTCAGTTCGTGGATTTTCGATGCCAAGTATTGGAGACAAAATAAAATCTTGCAATATTGACACATCAAGGGATTTTACAGGGTCATCACTTATTATAGATTTTTTTGCTTTTAACAAATACCACTGATTATGCAAATACATACCAATTTGTTTCTTTTGAGTTGGTTTAAAGCCATATTTACCATCATTAAATGAAACCTTCTCAACAGTAAAGTGAACGTCTATTCTTCTTAGAAATTCATCTACTGTATTTCTATTTAAATCTTTTACTGCTCTATTATAAGCCATAATCCTTAGTAAGCTATCTGGAAATATTACAGATAAAAAAAACTGATATTCTTTGTCAGTTGTGTTATTTGTTGCTTTGTCCCTTCTTTTTGCAACATTAACCGCAGCTGCAGTTCGATGGTGACCATCTGCAACATAAAGGTATGGGATTTGACTAAATTCGTTAACAATTGTTTTAATTAAATCATCGTCTTTAATAACCCAAAAACTGTGACCTATACCATCCTCTGTTGTAAAATCAACTTCTGGTGGTGTTTTTTCTGTATCAAAAAGAATCTTATTTAGACTATCTTTTGAGCGATAAGCCAAAAATACTGGCTCTGTCTGGCAATTTGTTATATCTATGTGCCTAATTCTATCTTCTTCTTTATCTTGTCGTGTATTTTCGTGTTTT
>MIAN01000194.1:0-9736 GCA_001829125.1 Spirochaetes bacterium GWB1_27_13
AGATGGAAATCTTTCTCCTTTGCCACCTGTTATTGTCGATACCCCATAAGGTGAGGAACCTGTTATTTCATCTATCCTCATCTGTTCTTGAAATGAATATGGAAGCCCAACCAAAACGCAACCTTGATGTAACAAAGGAATCATAGTTGATAATATAGTACTCTCTTGACCACCATGTTGAGTTGCAGAACTTGTAAATACGCTAGCTGGTTTTCCAACTAAAGTTCCTTTTAACCAAAAAGAACTTGTTTGATCCAAATAATTTTTCATTTGAGCACACATATTACCAAATCTTGTTGGAGTTCCTATTATAATTCCATCTATTCCTTCAAAATCCTCTCTTGGATTACCTTCCTTAATATCCTTAATCGATTCTTTAAATTTTTTAGCATAATCATCAAGATATTGATCTGGAACTAATTCGGCAACCTTTTTTATAATAGGCTCTCCTTGTGCTTCTTCAATTCCTTCTACAATACTCTTAGTTAATTCATAAATATGCCCATACATTGAATAAAATAATATAAGTATTCTTGGGTTTGACATAAAATCCTCCTTCTAACTATTTTGATTTTTATAAATCAAATAAATACTACTAATATTATTATAATACTTTTTTAAAAAAAAATAAGGAATTTTCTAATAAAAATGCTTATATTTAAAAAAAGAGGCTTCTCAAAATTTTTGAGATAACCTCTTTATTATTATAGAATTGTAAGTAAATATCACATTTTAACAATAATTGACTGATATGGTGTCAAATTAATATTAAAATTAGTCCCAAATAAATTATATTTAATTTTTTCATCATAAATTAAATCTTTTAATTCATTTTTCTTGTCTATGACAGGTTTATTTTTAAAAGTAATTTTAGTATTTTGTTTTTTATCAGAAAAATTTATTATTATAACTATTCTTTCATTATTATAATTTCTTTCAAATGCAAGTATTTCTTTATTTGAAGTTGATAAATCATTAAAATCACCATATTTTAAAGTATTATTATTTTTTCTTAACCATATTAGTTTTTTATAGTAGTTAAAAATTGATTTTGGGTCATCTTTTTCTTCTTCATAAGAAATACCATCATTATCTTTCAAAAATGATCTTTTAATATACCTTTCTGGATACCACAAAGCCATTCCATAACCTTTTACTGTTTTATACCATTCAAAAGATTCTCGTAACATTATATCAGCACCATCACTACCTTCTTCTGATATTTTTTTGCCATTCATGCCAATTTCTTGACCATAGTAAAGACATGGAATGCCAGGAGCAGTAATATTTAACATTGCACCGAGTTTAATTTTTTCTTTATTATTATTAGACAAAGTTGCAAATCTTGGGAACGCATCATGGTTTTCTATAACCATAAATTGATATTTATCTTTTTGATGTTTTGAATAAGAAAGTTTTATGCTCTTAACAATTTCATTCTTATCAAAATGAACCATAGCAACCCTAAAAGGCATAGCAAAAGCACTATCAAAATTACTTTCTGTAAGTAATTCGTCTCCATATCCCCAATCGGCTGGCTCTACAAGATAGAAAAAATTTGGGTTTATTTTTTTTGTTTGCTCTACTATTGGTTTCCAAAAATTTTTTAAAAGCCCTGTAAATATATTTTTATCATCAAGATTATCCATTATGTGATCCATTCTATACCCATCAATTCCATCTGTAAAATCACCATCATTATTAGGATCAGCAAAATAGGCAAATAAATTTTTTTGATATTCAAGCAGTTCTTTATCATAAAGATTTAATGTCATTAGTTTAATTTTTTTACCATCATAAGTTGGCAATTCTTTTATATTCCAAATAATTGACTCTGGGTCAGTGTTATTTTCACCATTATACTTTATAAATTTACCATAAGGAGATTTTGGATTTTGGTAAGAATCTTTATACCACAAATGATCTCCTGTTATATAATGAGTTTCCATATCAAGTAGAATTTTCATATTATTCTTATGTAACTCTTTATTTAGCTCAATTAAATCTTCCATTGTACCAAATTCTGTATCAATTTTGTAAAAATCATCAGCAAAATAATTGTGATAAGAGCTAGCCAAATATAAAGGATTTAACCATATCGTTGTAATTCCCAGTTCTTTTAAGTATGGTATTTTTTGTCTAATGCCATTTAAGTCACCTATTCCATCACCATTACTATCGTAAAAACTTCTTGGGAATATTTGATAAAAAACCTCGTCTTCCCATTTAATTTCAGAAGACATAATTCCACAAATTGAAAACATAAAAACAAAAATAAAAAAAATAATTTTTTTAACCATAATTTTCTCCTTAGGAATAAAAGATAAAAAAAAAAGAATAAAAAATAAGTGACATTAATCACAAAAAATAAAAAAAATTGTTTTTTCTATATATTATTAGATTATATTGTATTTTTAAGAAAGTATGATAAGATTGTGTAAAATTAATATTTTAATCTGTGTAATTTATAACAATCTGTGTTATATTTAGGATAAATTATGATTTCAAATAAAAAAAGAGAACAATATATTATCGTAGTTTCTTATATAACATTATTTACTAATGCTGCTCTTGCAATATCAAAAATTGTTATTGGTTCATTAGGTGGAAGCTTTGCTGTTGTAAGTGATGGAATAGATTCATCAACAGATGTAATTATTTCAATTATAGCATTGATTACTACATATATTGCAAAAAAACCTCCAGACAAAATTCATACTTTTGGTCATAAAAGGGCTGAAACTATAGGGACAAAAATTTTATCATTTATAATTCTTTTTGCTGGTATTCAATTATGTATAACTGCTGTTGGTAAAATAATTAGCGGTCAATCGTCTCAAATTCCAAATATAGCTACTGTTGTGGTTATTTTAATTTCTATTTTTGGTAAAATCACTTTATCTGTAATTAATTTTAATGTTGGTAAAAAAATAAAAAGTGATCTTATAATTGCAAATGCAAAAAATATGAGAAATGACATAATTACATCTTTAAGTGTGTTTATTGGACTTGGTTGTACTATTTTCTTTAAATTAACAATTCTTGACCCAATTATTGCTATACTTGTTAGTATTTGGATATTAAAAACTGGTTTTGAGATTTTTTTTGAGACAAGTAGTGAGTTGATGGATGGTATAAAAGACAATGAAATTTATAAATCAATTTTTGATGTAATAAAACAATTTAAGTCTGTTAAAAATCCTCACAAAGTTAGAGTAAGAAAACTTGGGAATTTTTTTGCTGTTGACCTTGACATTGAAGTTGATCCTAATATAACGGTTAAAAAAGCTCACGAGATAGTAACTCAAATAGAATCTGAAATAAAATCAAAAATTGAAAATATTTATGATATAATGATACACACTGAACCTTATGATAATATTCAACACGATGAATTATATGGAATTAATGAAAAAAATCTGGATTAAAATAAACAATTAATTCTCTGACCCATAAAAACCAAGTATTAAAGATGTAGAATCTGTTAATTTGTCAAATTTAGTTTCTTCTTTTATATAGTAATAATGATTATCAAAGTCTATTAATTGCTTATCTTTCAGATTCTTTAATATCCTTGTAACAGTTTCTCTTGTGAGTGAGAGCATAAAACCAATTTTTTCGTGAGTTTGATTTTTTGGGATAGATATAACACCATTTTTCTTTAAACCATAATTTAATTTAAGCCATTTTAAATAAGCAAGAATTCTTTGTTCGCCATTATCAACAATAATATCAATTTCAAAAGCAGCAATAAGAGATGCCATAATTTTATTAAAATAATTTATTATAGAGTTTATATTACACACTTTTTTAAAGTAGTCTTCTTTTGTAACACATGCTATTATAGAATCTTCCAAACAAAAAGTATTTACAACATGTGATCCACCATAAAGTTCTGGGAAACCAAAAACGTCTCCATCTTTAATTATCCCTATAATTCTTTTAAGATATTTAGTTGTGTATTTGGAAATTTCAATTTTACCTTCTATTATTATATAAAAATATTCAACAAGTTGATCTTCTTGATAAACAAATTGTTCTTTTTTAAATTTCTTTATATGGGAGAGTAAAAGAATATCTCTAATTTCATCTGGATACTCTTTTTTTTCTTTGAATTTTTTAATAAAATTTTCAATTAATTCATTTTTTTCGTTTTTCATATTAAATACTATCAAATTCTAAAAATTGCATAGTAAAAGTACCTTTACCCTGTGTTTGACTTCTCAATGTGGTACTATAACCAAACATTTTTTTTAGTGGACATTTTGCTATAATTTTATCTTCTTTGATTTTTTTTATCAAATCAATGACAATTCCACTCCTACTTTGTAAGTCACCAATTACATTACCTGTAAAATTATCAGGAACATCAATTTCAACTTTCATAATTGGCTCTAAAAGAATACATCCAGCTTCTCTCAAAAGATAACTTGTAGAAATATTAGAGGCTGCCTCAAAACCTAAAGAAGAAATGCGATTTTTATCAAAATTAAGATCAATAACAGTAATTTTACAATCAATTACTGGATATGCACCTTCTGGACCCGATATTAACGCATTTTTGATGCCATTTTCTATACTTAGTAAATCTTCTTTTGTTAAATCTTTTTTTGAAATATCAAACTTAATTTCAACACCTTTATCCCTCTCAAGTGGTGTAATCCCAAGTTTTATTACACAATGTTGAATATTGCCAGATATTTTTTTATCAAACTCAAAAGTATAATCTAGCTGCCTTTTTGGAGTCTCTCTATAAGCAACTTGTGGATTACCTGTATTTAACGCAACCTTATATTCTCTTCTAATACGTTCCAAAAATATTTCAATATGAAGTTCGCCCATTCCACCAACAAGAGTTTGCCCTGTATCTTTGTCCTCATCACACCTAATCGTTGGGTCTTCAAGCAAAAGATGATTTTTTGCAATATTAAATTTTTCTAAGTCAATAGAATTTTTAGGCTCAATTTTTACATAAATTACTGGTTCTGGGAAAGATAGATGTTCTAATGCAACCTGTTTCCCTTCACTACAAAGTGTATCACCAGTAAAAGTTTCTTTTGTACCCACAATGATAATAATATCTCCAGATTCTGCGTATTCTATCCTTTCAAAACTATCTGCATAGACTTTTAGTAAATCTTGGCATTTTTCTTTCTTTTTTGTTCTGGGATTAAAGAATGTATCACCATTTTTAATTTTACCAGTATAAATTCGTGCAAAAGCAAGATTTCCTTTTTCTTTATGATACTGCACTTTAAAAACATACAAAACAGGAAAATCATCAGATATTGAATAAATATTTATTGGCGAATTATCTTTTACAAGTAAAGCCTCAATATCCTTAATATCAACTGGGGATGGCAAAAAATTAACAATCCCATCGAGTAAAAGAGGTACCCCTATATTCTTAAAACTTGCACCACAAAAAATAGGGCTAAATTTCATTTTTATAGTACCTTCTCTAATAGAATGAATTATATCTTCTATCGTCGCTTTTTGCTCTAAAACGAGTTCTAAGAGTTTATCATCAAACTGAGTTAGAACATCTATTAAATTTTCTCTATATTTATCTGAAATTTGTTTATAATTGTCTGGAATGGCTTCTTCTTTATCAAAATTAGCATCATTTTTGAATAAAATTCTTTTCATTGATAATAAATCAATTACACCTTTTAGTGTTTCTTCTTCGTAATAAGGGATATTTATTAAAAGTGGAATCGTATTTAATTTATTTTTAACATCTTCCAAAACATTGGCAAAATCAGCACCAACCCTATCGAGTTTATTTATAAAAATGATTCGAGGAACAAAAAAATTATTAGCCTGCTTCCATACAGTCTCAGTTTGAGTCTGCACACCACTAACGCCACACAAAACAACCACAGCACCATCAAGGACTTTAAGACTCCTCTGTACCTCAACGGTAAAATCAACATGCCCCGGCGTATCGATTACATGTAGAATATAATTTTGCCAATTACAACTAACAGCAGCCGCCTGTATCGTTATCCCCCGCTCTTTTTCTTCTTCCATCCAATCAGTAGTAGTTGTCCCATCATCAACCTCGCCAATTCTATAATTAGCACCAGTGACATATAAAACTCTTTCTGTGGTGGTAGTTTTTCCAGCATCAATATGAGCAATAAAACCGAAATTTCTAATATTTGATGTATCTTTCAAGATAATTCCCCTTTATTCTACTTCTTCTGCTCTTTTTATAAGAATATCAGCTAGTAGAGGCTCAAAACCAATTGGTTTTGCAATTTTAAACTTCAATCCAGTATATTTAGTCGCAATTTTTTCTAATATTTCTGGAATATCAAATTTAATATGATTTCCTTCATACAAAAAATAAGGGACTACAATTATATATTTTATATCTTTTTCCATAATTTGCAATACTGATTTTTCAATTGATGGCTCTGATAACTCCATGTGGCTACCACAAACAAAATCATAAGTAGTTTTTTGTTTGACAAGATTAACTATTTTATCAAATGTCTCAACTGCCTCTTTTGATCTACTCCCATGCCCTATTATTAATAACGCTTTTTTCATAAATCCCCTTTTTTAGAATATTTGAGTATATCATAGCAAATTTTTTGAGAAAAGTTAATTGTTAAATATAAAAAAAATATAACACGGATTAAGACAGATTTTAACAGATTGACACAGATTATGTTGGTTTTTGTTTAGAATGTTTGTTATCTTATAATTTAATCTGTTTTATCTCAATTTACTCAGTATTTCATCTTTTTTATCAATAAATATAATGTCTTCAAGAGCAATGTCAAGTTTTTCTAGATCAGTAGTTGTTTTTATTAATTCTTTTTCATTATCAGTAATACCAAATTTTTTTGTAATGAGTTTTACCAAAACATTCTGCTTGTCTAATAATTCGCCTTTTTCTATTCCTTTTTCTATTCCTTTTTTTTCAGCTTCATAGAGTTGGGTTTCATGATCCATTTTAAATATTTCTCGTCTTAATGCTAAGTCTCGTAACTCTTCGTCTTCCGTGAATTTTTTATACTCATTATGTGCTTTTGTTAATATTTCATTATCTTTTAGTAAAATAGTCATTTCATCCTCATAACACGGATTTTAAGAGATTACACAGATTACGCTGGTTTCTGTTCAAAATGTCTGTTATCCTATAATTTAACTTGTTTTATCTCAATTTACCCAATATTTCGTCTTTGTTATCAATAAATAGAATGTCTTCAAAAGCAATATCAAGTTTTTCTAAGTTGGTAGTTTTTTTAATTAATTCTTTTTCATTATCTGTTAATCCAAATTTTTTTGATAACTGTTTTATCAAAACATTTTGTTTGTCTAATAATTCGCCTTTTTCTATACCTTTTTCTATGCCCTTTTCTATTCCTTTTTGTTCTGCTTCATAGAGTTGGGTTTCATGATCCATTTTGAACATTTCTCGCCTTAATGCTAAGTCTCGTAACTCTTCGTCTTCCGTGAATTTTTTATACTCATTATGTGCTTTTGTTAATATTTCATTGTCTTTTAGTAATATTGTCATTTCGTCCTCCTTAACCCCTTCGTTTTCTAAAAATAGTGACCAGTCCAACAAACCTTTTTTAACTTTTTCTCGTTTTTTTTCAATTTTTTTTAACTCAATAAAATGTATCATCAAATGGTCTGTTAGTACAAACTCTGGATTATTCATTTCTCGTAAAAGATAGCAACTATGCGGATAATCGTATTCTTCAAATAAATCAAAATCAAGTACATTTATACAGATTGTAGGTTTTAATTTACTAAATAGATTAGCCTCTTTTAGCTGAGAAGAATAAAGTTTTGCCCAGTAATAGAGTGTTCTATTTCTAAAAATATCGTTACCAGTTGTTTGGACTTCTACATCGTAAACCCTACCGTTTTCATCAGTTGCTTTTACATCAACGATTGACTCTTTGTCGATAGAAAAATTCTTTATGTTAAAAGGATTTTTGATTTCCACAGTTTTAATTAATGGAAAACCAGAGTCAGCGTGTACTGCATTTATAAATGATAACAATAAATCCTTGTTTTCTTCCTTGCCAAATAGAAACTTAAAAAAAATGTCAGAAGTTGCTCTAATTATTTCCATAAGTAAAATATAGCAAAAAAAATTAACAAAATCAATAGAGATATTTGGTGAAGTATATTTTAATTGTAAAACATAAGATTTTGATGTATAATTTGTCTCAAAAAGGGGGTGGGGAGATGAACTTGATTTTGAATGTAATAAAATAAATAGGAAATTTTATTTCTAATCTTCCTTCGTTTTATGGTAATTTAGCAATAATATTAGGTCTTTTCTCTATTAGTATATTTCCATTAAAAAAATTATTAGATATTATTATTGCTTTTATAAAACAAAAATATCTTTATCAAAAATTGAAACCATTTTTTACAAAACAAGAGATAAAAAATGCTACAAAAATCTATATTCAAACAAAAAGTCAAAATATAGACACTTCAAACCATAATGAACCATCGCTAACCCACTCATTAGCTATTAAAGAAAAATCAATACCATTTTTTTTGAATAAGGTTTTTAAAGAAGAAAAAGAAGATAAATATTATCTTGTTCTTGCTGATTCGGGAATGGGTAAAACTACTTTTATAATAAATTTATTTTTAAAATATTCTAAAAAAATTTTTAAAACATATCAGATTTATCTAATACCTTTGGGGCATCCAAAATGTTTTGAAAAAATAGACAATATTCAAAATAAAGAAAATTCTATACTATTACTCGATGCTTTTGATGAAGACCAAAATGCTCTAAAAGATTACAAAAAAAGGCTTGAAGATATAATAGAAAAAACTATGGATTTTCAATGTATTATTATAACAAGTAGAAGTCAGTTTTTTCATTCTGATAAAGATATACCAAAAGATACTGGTTTTTATAAATTTGGCGGTGATAAAGGAACTCATAGCTTAGGTAAAATTTATCTATCGCCTTTTGATAAAAAAGATGTAAAAAAATATCTACGAAAAAAATACTTTTTTGATATATTTAAGAGAAAAATGGCAACAAAAATAGTAGAAAAATCTCAAAATATAATGTTTAGACCTATGTTATTATCATATATCGACGATCTTGTTGAAAAAAAAGAACCTTATGAGTATTCTTATGAAATTTACGAAGAAATGGTAGAAAAATGGGTACAAAGAGAAAGAGTTGTAAATAAAGATGAGTTAAAAAAATTTTCTAAAGAAATTGCAATTGATATATATAATAATAAAGAGAAAAGAGGAGCTTTATTTATAGAAAATACTCAATTTATTGATTTTGCTAATAAAAAAAATATAAAACTTGAAGAATTTGAAATGCGAAGCCGTTCTTTGTTAAATAGAAACGCAGAAGGAGAATATAAATTTGCTCATAAATCAATACTTGAATATTTTCTTGCTGTTGAACTTATTAATAACAAACAATTTAGAAAAAATTTTAATTTTGAAAACCTTGACCAATGTAAAAAATTTTATGATGAAATGTTTTTTTCAAAAATAACAGTACCATTTTTTAGAAATCGTAACTTGAATGTAAGATATAAATTAAAAATTAATCAAGATTGGAAAAAACTTACTGAAGTAAATATCAAGAATTTAATTAATGTTCTAGCAATTGATTTATCAAACAATCAAATCACTGATTTACAACCATTAAAAGGTTTAACTAATATTAAATGGCTTTATTTATCAAACAATCAAATCACTGATATACAACCTT
>MIAN01000194.1:9764-28588 GCA_001829125.1 Spirochaetes bacterium GWB1_27_13
TACAACCATTAAAAGGTTTAACTAATATTAAATGGCTTTATTTATCAAACAATCAAATCACTGATATACAACCTTTGAAAGATTTAACTAATATTAAATCGCTTTATTTATCAAACAATCAAATCACTGATATAGAACCATTGAAAAATTTAAATAATATTGAATTGCTTTATTTATCAAACAACCCAATATCCAAAAATCAAATTAAAGAGTTAAAAGAATGTTTACCAAAAACTGAAATTAAGTTCTAAAAAATAATATTAAAAATCTCTCACGACAGCACAAAGTTTATTAAAGAAACAACTCTTCCAAAACTTCGTGCCTCAGTGAGAAAGCTAACTCTTTGTACAATAAGACCTTACGCCAATCCAATATCAGCAAAAGTCCCCATTTCTTTCATCATTTTTGTTGCAGTATCGATTATGTGGAAAGCCAAAGCACAGCCAGTACCTTCACCAAGTCTCATATTCATAAAAAGCATTGGCTCCATTCCCAAAACTTCTGCTATTTTTTTACTACCAGGCTCAGCACTTCCATGAGAAGTAATCATAAAATTTTTCACTTTTGGATTAATTTTTGCAGCACAAATTGCAGCAACGCCAGAGATAAATCCATCAATAACGATTGGTACTCTTCTTGCAGCAGCACCAAGATAACAACCAGTTAAACCAGCAAGATCAAATCCACCAACTTTTGCAAGAACATCGATTGGATCATTAGGGTCTGGGTTATTGAGTTCAACGCCTTTTTTTATAACTTGTTTTTTGAGTGTAAGCCCTTCATCAGAAAGCCCTGCACCTCTACCTACTATCAAATCAAGATTTTCTTTTGTAAAGGCGTACAAAATAGCACTGCTTGTTGTAGTATTTCCGATTCCAACCTCACCAGTACCAATTAGATTGTAACCTTCGTCAATTAATTTATTTGTTTCTTCAATACCGATTTCTATTGCTTTAATTGCCTCTTCCCGTGACATTGCAGCACCTTTTGCAAAGTTAGAAGTGCCTCGTCTAATTTTTCTATTTACAATACCAGGAATTTTTACATCTTTTTCGAGTCCAAGGTCTACTACTCTCAATTTTGCATTAACATTCTTTGCTAAAACTGCAACTCCACAAATACCAGAAAGCATAGTTTCTGCAACAAGCATACTTACATCTTTTGGGAATGAAGCAACTTTTTCATCATAGACTCCATTATCGCCACACATAATAATAATTGCTTTTTTATCAACATTATTAAAAACATTTCCACTAATTCCTGCAAGTTTTTTTGCAATATCTTCGAGTTTTCCAAGACTTCCTTGTGGCTTTAAGAGAAAATCAAGTCTCTTTTGTGCCTCTTCTAAAGCGTTTTGGTTCAAATCTCCGATAGAATCCACTGTTTTTTGTAATAAACTCATTTATTCTCCTCTAAAATTTTATTAATTTTTCTATTAATTGACTTTTAAAAATAAAAATAGTAAATAAAACTACTATTTCTGACATCTCTATTATAGCACCAAAAATATCTCCAGTCACCCCACCAATTTTACTTTTTACAAATAGAGTAAATAACAGGCAAAAAATTACAGATGCTATTATTAATGGAATAGCAAAAAACTGCAAAATTATTCCACAAATAACAAAACATATCAAAAATACTATGATTATTTGCTTTAAACCACTAAATTCGGTAATTCCTTTTCCCATACCGTCTTCTTCCCTTGCATAAGAAGAAATGCCACCCGACAAAACTATATTTGCCCTTGCGATTACAGGTACGACAAGCAAATATCTAACTATATCAAAATTTATTATCGAATAAACTAACACAAATTTAAAAATTACAGCAACAATTATACCAATGCTTCCATTAGTACCAATTCGTGAATCTTTCATTATCTCAAGAATTCGTTCTTTTGTCCTATAACTAAAAATCCCATCGCTTGTATCGGCAAGTCCGTCGAGATGAAGACCGCCTGTAATTAAAATCCATATAAAAACAATAAAAATTGAAGTAATTAAGTCATTTTGGAATAAATTTAACAAAAAATATGTTAATATAAGAAATAAACCAACATATAAACCCACAATGGGAGATAAAACAATCCCTTTAGCAAATTCTATCTTATCATAGTTGATTTTAATTGGTATAGGGAAAGATGTCATAAATTGAAGTTGAATAATTAACCTTTTTAATAATTTTATCATTTTTCTATACCAATCCTTGCATTTATTCCTTTTTCGTATGGATGTTTGACGCATTTCATCTCTGTAACTAAATCAGCAATTTCAATTAATTCTTTTTTAGCATCTCGCCCTGTCAAAACTAATTCCATACTTTTAGGTTTGTTTTTTATCAAATATTCCATTTCGTTAAATTTAATATAATCTTTGTTAATACAATGAACAACCTCATCAAGTATCAAAACATCACATTTATTATTTATAATAATATCTTTAACAAATTGCAAACCATCAAGTGTTTCTTTTTTGAGTAGTTCTATTTCAGATTCATTCATATTCCACACAAATTTCTTTTGAGAATTAAACCTATAAATTTCTACATTTTTTATTTCTTTTAAAGAATAAATTTCTCCAGTATCCTCATTTTTAAGGAACTGCACAATAATTACTTTAAGATTGCGACCGCAGGCTCTCAATGCAAGCCCAAAAGCCGCAGTCGTTTTGCCCTTGCCATCCCCTGTATAAATTTGAACAAGCCCAATTTCCATTTTTACCCCTTTAGTTTTTGTGGAATACCAGAAATTACAAAATAGACTTCTTCTGCTATTTTTGCAATTTTTTGATTAATTTCTCCAAGCACATCCTGAAAAGCCCTGCCAAGAGGAGTTAGCATCACCCCTCCAAGACCAACTTCGTTTGAAACAATTATTACAGTGCCGCTAAATTTTTCTATCTTAGAAATTAAATCATCTACCTGAGAAATAACATATTTTTCTATTTTTTGACGTTCTTCTTTGAGAATGTTATCCCAATCTATATTATTGTCAACAACCAATAGATTTGATACCATAATAGTAATACATTCGAGTAAAATAAAGTCTTTATTCTCAATTTTATCTTTTAAATCAAAATTTTTATATGATTCTAAAATTTCCCAATTTTTGTTTCGTCTTTCTTTATGTTTTTCAATTCGTTTTTCCATCTCACCATCAAAAGGAATCGCAGTTGCAATATACAAAACTTTATCCGAATCCGCCAACTTTTCTGCAAAACTACTTTTTCCAGACCTGACCCCACCAGTAACAAAAACAATTTTAGCCATTTTTAAATAATCCTATTGGTAAAAAAAATTGGTTGTTAATATAATACTTTTTTTTGTAGAATAAAAGATTTTTTTTATAAAAACGAAAAATATAAAAATATTAAACTATCATAAAGTTAAAAAAAATATTGACTAAATGATAAATTTTTATTTATAATGATATTTGTTCAAATTATCATTATATACCTAAATTAATAGAATTGGGACAATTTCATTAATTTATACTATATAATGTATTATAAATTTGCGAAAAAATAGTAAATAATTGTATTATTAAGCTATCCCTCTGGGTTTTGCGATAAAAAAGGCTTAGTAAATTAATATTTTTTAGCAATAAATTAATATGTTTGCCAAAGGGAAAATATATACTAAATTTGAGCTGTATTTATAATATTAAAAAAAAGTATAATTAATTTCACTATCTGACAAACGCATAATTTTTAACAAAACAGATTTTTTGGGTGTTGCATATCAAAATTAATTGGAGATTAAAAATGGGCAAAATCGAATGTTTTTTGTTAAAAATAATAGTAATTTTTATTTTAATCCAAACAAATTATCTATTCTCACTAAACATTATGCCAGATAACACTGGAGACTCAAATAAAATTACAAAACAAAACAAAAATCAACCAAATCTTTTAGAACAAGAAAAAGAGAAAAAAAAACAGAAAATAGAGAAACTCAAAAAAGATAAACAAAAATATCTTTTAGATATTAAAAACTTAAACACTGAAATATCTAAAATCATAAAACAAGTAAATATTCTAAA
Organism: Spirochaetes bacterium GWB1_27_13; assembly: GCA_001829125.1. Lineage (GTDB taxonomy): Bacteria > Spirochaetota > GWE2-31-10 > GWE2-31-10 > MWDO01 > GWC1-27-15. The sequence goes on from MIAN01000194.1 coordinate 13,807, forward strand.
TGAAAATCTAATCAAAACTCTAAAAACAGAAGAAATCAAAAAAAATCAACAGAAAAAAAGCGATTTATTAGTAAAAAAATATCAGATAACTCAAAAAATTGCTGATATTAACAAAATTATTGCTGAAATAGACAAAGAATTAAAACAAAAAGATGATAATTATGTCGTTGCTGATGGGACAATAAATTGGACTAAAACATTCGACATAAAAAAATTTGAAAAAACACGTGCCGGAACTTGGAGTTTAACAGTTGTTGCAAAAGACGATATGAATAACACAAGTCCAGAAGAAGCAATAAATATAAAAATTGATCCAAATTCGGATATTCCAACTTTAAATGTTATAAATCCAAAAGTTAATGGCAGGATTCCTAGTAATCTTATGATTGTAGGGACTGCTTTTGATGATGATGCTATCGATAAAATTATTATGTTTGTTGATAATGAAAAAGAAAAAAGGGATTGCATAGGGAAAGACTTTTGGCATTATGAACTTGATACTTCTAAAATGAAAGATGGTATTCACACTCTAAAATTTAAAGTTTATGATATAAATGGTGTTTCGAGTAAAGAACAGATTGTTCCTTTTAACCTTGATAGGAAAACTCCAGTAATAACAATTAATAGCATTGGATCGGGTGCTATTGTCTCAAAAAATATCAATATCTACGGAAAAGCTTATGATGATAATGGTATAAAATCGATGGAATATTCTACTGATGATCGGTATTCTTTTTATCCAATTTTGGGAGTAAAACAACTTGCACCAAATAACACAAAAATAGATTACAATGTTTTTATTGACTCTAATATCCTTGTTGATGGAATACAAACTATTTGGATTAAAGCAACCGATTACACTGGGTCAGTTGGGTATTTTCCATTAACTATAACAGTTGATCATAAAAGTCCTACAATTGAGTTTCAATATCCAAAAGATAAAGATAAAATTGGTGATAGATTTATGATTTATGGCGTTGCAAAAGATAATGTTGATATAAAAAATATCACAATTTCAATTGATGGAGCTGGCTCATACAAAAAACAACACCCAGTAAATATTCTACCCGGTAATCCTTTTTGGTCTTTTAACTGCCAAACAGATTTACCCAAATTAATAGATTTGTCAAAATATAAAGATGGAATGTATAAAATTACTGCCACAGTTGAAGATGTTGCAGGAAATAAAAAATCTTCTACAATTAGTGTATTTCTTGATAAAGAACTCGAAAAACCAACCCTAACGCTTAATAGTCTAAGTAAAAACGATGCGTTTTCGTCAATTTTGCCGTTATATGGAACTGTAAACGATGACGATGAAGTAAAAGAAGTCAGAGTTGCTATTTATAAAGTGGATAAAAACGAGGAAGTTTTATCAAAAATTGTTCCGTCACCTTATAGTTTTTCGACAAATATAGATATTTCAAACCTTTCTGAAGGAAAATATAGAGTTGAGCTAATACCTTCTGATTATTTTGTTGGTGGAAATCCAGTTATCAAAGAATTTTGGATTGACAGAAGTTATCCAAAATTTGACACTAATTTTATAAACAAAAATTGGGCTGGTAAAACTTTTAGTGGAAAAATAGATTTAGCTTTAAAAGCGATAAAATACGGTTTACTTAAGAATGTAAAATATTCTATCATAAATGAAACAACAAATTTTGAACTTGTAAAACAAAAAGATTTAAAATTTAGCGAGGATAAAACTGCTGGCATTTATAATATCGACAATATAAAGGAAGATTTTGCTAATAAAAATATTCCACAAGGTCTTTTTACAGTTAAACTTTCTGTAACTGATATTTCTAATAAAACAAGTTATCTAAATGTACCAATAATTATTGACTCTAAAGAACCTTCTATAACAGAATTAAAAATTGACGAAAAACTTGGAATGACTAAAGATGAAGAAATAACTATCGATGATAACCTTCTTCTAAAAAATGTAGAAATCGAAATAACAAATCTACCAAAGACAACTCTAAAAATGGGCGATGAAAAAGAATTTGTGTTAAAAACAAAAAGTACTGACAAAAAAGAGTCATTGTCTTATAAAGTTATTATTTTAGCAAGAGATTTAGCGGGAAATGAAAAAAAATATACTTTTGACATCCGTTTTAAAGAAACTAAGGCAACTGAGCATAAATTAAAAATTAGAGTCTCAAAAAAGGACAATTCTTTGTATGCAAAAGACCCAATTACTTACCTGACAAATGCAGACAAAATAAGTATTGATAATACAAATAGTTTTTACTTTTTTGCACCCCAAACAATAAAAGAAATAAGTTATCAATTTGAAGGCAAACAAAAATCTCAAATTGAGGCTATCAATAAAGAAAATGGGATATATTCCTTTGAAATAAAGAATGATGATAGGAAAAATCTAAAAATTGGTGATAATTTACTAAAAATATTCGTAAAAGAAGACTCTACAACTGATAAAGGAGAATCTGAAAGAAAAAGCATTGTGTTACAAAATGATATGCTAGAGCCTTATGGTAAAATACTTTGGCCTCCTTCTTGCTTATCATTCAACCAAGATATAACAATTTTTGGTAATGCAAATGATGATTCGGCTAAATTTAGTGTTAGTTATAGCATTGATAACTCAGATGATAAAGGATTTAGTGATTTGACTTTAGAAAATCAATCTTCTATCAATAATACCATAATATTTCCAATAGAACCAATAAATAGGGACAATACTCAACTTTTAAAGGATTATATTAGTAAAAATGACATTGATTTAATCGAAAATGGGAAAATTTTTAAGACAAATATTTTAATAAACAATTTAAAAGAAGGTCAACATACTGTTTATTTTAAGATAAAAGATGATGCTCAAAAAGAAACAATAATTAAATCAGTTTTTATTGTTGATAAAACTAATCCAGAGATCAATATCTGGAGTCCAAAAGATAACGAAACACTAAATGGAAAAATTACTATAAGAGGTGATGCTAAAGATAATAACAACCTTTCAAACATTGTTTTTATTTTAAATGATGGACGAATTTTGACTAACGGTAGAACTATCTGGGATGGATTTTATGATTTATACAATATTAATGGCGTTAATATGGACTCAAAAGAACCACTACCTATATCTATCGATGTAGTTGCTTATGATTCTAGCGGTAATAAAAAAGTTGCAACAAAAAAATTAACATTCGACACAAAAACAGATAGACCTAAAGTGTACATAAATAGCCCTGCTATACCAGACCAAAGATTTTCTGATATAGTAGAACTTGGTGGGGTTGCTTTAGATGATGATGGAGTAGATTATGTAGAATACAGACTTGATAAAGGTATAAATGACAAAAAAGATAATGGAATTGAAACTGATGATGGATGGAAAATAGTCGATCTACAAAAAGGTAAATCTGATTGGAATGTAAAAATAGATAAAGGGGTTTTGACATCTGGGATACATCTACTCGAAGTAAGAGGTTATGATATTTATGGAATTAAAAGTGATGTAAAATCAATAACATTCCACATTGATATGGAAAATCCTGTTGTAAAACTCTTTAGCCCAGATAATGGAAGTTACTTACAAGGTGAAAAATTAATTTCTGGAAAATCAGAAGACCCTAACGAAATTGAATCAGTTGAAATTTCAACAAGCAATGGCTGGCTTTTTGTACCAGCAGAAGGTAAAGAAAGCTGGAAATATTATATGAATTCTAACTCTTTGCCAGATGGAACTCTAAAATTTTTAATTAAAGCAAAAGATAAGGCTGGTTCTGAGTCATTCTCCTTTGCAATTTATAACATAGATAATACAAAACCAGAAATAGAAATTTTAATGCCAAAAGATACAGATATGATTAATAATCATTACAAAATTATTGGCAAAGCAAAAGACAATATTGGCATCGATAAAGTTATGGTTAAGATAGAATCTGAAGGAAATTATTTTCTTCATGATATAGATGAGGAAGGGTTTGTTACAGTACAAGGAAAAGAAGCGTGGGAACTTGAATTAGACACAACAAACTGGATAACAGGAAAAACTTATCATCTTGTCGCAAAAGTATATGATTTGGCAGGAAATGTTGCTGAAAAAACTTTAGATTTTATTGTAAATCCTTTGTCTGATATGCCAACAGTTGAGCTTGACCAACCGCAACCAAACCAACATCTAACTGGTGAAGTAATTGAATTTTTTGGTACTGCAAAAGATGACGATGGTATTGAGGCTGTTTTTCTAAAAATTGATGATATGGAAGAAGTGAAAGCCGAAGGTAAAGAAATTTGGAGATACACAATTCCAACAGCAATGTTACAATCAGGTGTTCATAAAGTTGTTGTTGTATCTCAAGAAAAATCTACAGATGGTAAACCAGGTAAATTTTCTGGTCCTATTACGAGGTTATTTTACTTGGATGACTCAGGTCCAGTGATAACTATACTTTCACATACAAATGGAGCACCAATGGAGCATAGACCTTGGCTTTCTGGGAATGCTTATTATTATGAGAAAGATTTGGAATTAAAAGTTAAAAAAGAGGTTCAATTAAGAAAATACAACCAATTAAGGATAAAATACAGAAGAACTCCAGAAAAAATCCCAAAACCTGAAGATATTAGCGTAACCAAATACGAAGTTATGCCTTTAGTGCAAAAATATCTTGCAGAGAATGCTGTTAAGGCAATTTATCTCACACTTGACAATGGAAATACATATAGTCAAACTGTTGGGGCTACTTCAAATTGGCTTGTTAGAGTCCAAACTCAATATCTTTCTGATGGACCACATACTTTACAATTAAAGGCAGTGACTTTAAATAACAAAGTTTCTATGAAATACTTTAAGATTTTTATAGATAGAAATTTACCAAAAGTTATAATTGATAAACCGATTGAAGACTCAAGACTTAATGATAAACTTATAGTTAGAGGCTCAACAGAAGATAATGGAAAAGTTACCCAAGTAAAGATTTTACTAAAAAGATTTGATAAGAGTCTTGGTAAGATGCCAAAATTTGTTGAAGGAATATATCTATGGACTCAAATGCTTGGTGGTCCTTGGGTATCTGGTGGTTTTGGGCTTTCGTTCTTCGATGACATTGTTAGACTCGAAGGACTTTTTGGATGGATACCAACAACTCAAAATATGACAGATATAGGTGTAAATATAAATGACAAAACATTATTCACCAAATTTTGGGGTTGGGAAAACGACAAATATGACCCAAGATTTTATGGATTTGTTACTGGTGGAAAAATACTTGCTCGCGTTATAGACTTACCATTTGAGTTTTTCTTTGGTGAGGATGCAAGAAATTTCTCATGGAGCCTCGAAATTGGAGCAGGCTTTTACTGGATGAGTGGTTTTGGCGGTGGAACTGGCGAATTAAATAGCTATGACGCTCAAAAGAAAGGCAAAGTACTAGCTGGCTTTATGTACCAATTTGACTTTTTTAAAATCGAAAGATACGGTGGATTTAGAAAGTTTGCAATTTACTTTGAACACTCTTTCTACTTCATTGCAGCAGAAGTAAAAAGTACCCTACTCCCACAAATCGGCTTTGGCGTAAGAAACGCGTTATTTTAATGAATAAAAATACTAAGAGGCTTTCTGAAAAGATAGCCTCTTTTTTTATACCTAAAACTTAGAAATATCAATTGATAAAAATAGATTTTTGTATTAAACTTACATTAATTTATGCTTTGAGGTGTCGATATGGGAAATACAAAAAATCAAGGTTTATTATAACTTCAAGACCTTTTGGTTATAAAACAAATCCTTTAAAGTATGTTGATACTTTACTAGAAGTAAAACCTTTTAATATAGAACAAATTAAATGTTTTGTATCAAATTGGTACATATATAAAAAGAAAAAAGAAATTTCTCCTCAAAAACTTGATAAAGGTTACAAAACAACTGCAAATATTCAATCAGATGAATTTTTTGAAAAAATTTCAATCAATAATGCTTTAAATAATATGATTACAAACCCACTTTTACTTACTATGATTACCTTCTTACACTACTATAAAGGGATTTTTCCCAAAAATTTATTTGAACTTTATGAGGATATATGTAAATTATTACTCGGTAGAAGACAAGAGGCTAAAGAAGTAAAAATATTACTCGATATGGAAAGAAATTTTATAATATTAAGAGATTTTGCATTAAATCTTACTATAAAAAACCAAAAAGTATTTGATTTTAATTATTTCAATGAAATAATTAATAAAAATCTTAAAAATCTTGTTGGAGATAAAATAAATACAAAACAATTACTTGATTATTATATAAATGACTGTGGTATAATAGTTGAAAAAGAATACAATGAGTTTGAATTTGCACACTTAAGCTTTCAATAATTTTTATCAGCATTAGAAATAAAAGAACAAAATATGATAGATTTACTTATAAATAATGTAAACAATCCTTTTTGGTCTGAAATAATAAAATTTTATAGTTATAGATACAATATTACAAAAATAATAGAATCTATAATAAAAAATCCAACTCTACAAAGCCTAAATATTGGCTATGAATGTTTGATAAATAGGGCTTTTATTGATAATAATCTAAAAATAGAATTAGAAAATATAATAACTAAAGGTATATTCTCATATAATAAAGATATAGCAAAAATATCAGCAGAGTTTAGACTATATAAAAGATTGGAAGATATGAAAAAAGACAATCTAAAGATTTTTATAGATAATAGTTTAATAACTAATGCAGAATATCAACTTTTTATTGATGATATAATAAAAAAAAATTACAAACCATTGCATTGGAAAACTAATAGATTTGTAAAAGAAAATATTAATAAACCTATTTTTGGTATATCTTCAAAAGATGCTTTAGAGTTTTGTAATTGGCTAAATACAAAATATGATAAAAAAATAAAATATAGATTGCCATTAAAAGAAGAGTTAAATAATTTTAATAATGATAGAGTCAAATTTTGGTATAAAAATACTAGCAATGATTATTTTATTTATGGATTAAATGCTATTGATATAAAAAATATAAAAACATACAAAAAGAAAGAATAACCCAAGAAATTAACAAAATTGACCAATATTTAACCAAATACACTGATAATCTAGCATATTTCATCAGCCTAGACCTAACCATTAAAGGCGAACTTGAGCCATTTCCTGGTTTACTGATTGTTGGTGAGGTCGAGGAGGAGAGTTAGGTAAATTCATCTTTTTTATTGAAATAAAGCCAAATTTATATTATTATTTACTTAAAGGAATATAAATGGCATAAATTTGACAAAATCTACTTCAGATATATTTTTATAATTACAATCTGTGTCAATTTGTGAAAATCTGTGCTAATCTGTGTTATAATCTTTTAGGGTAATTTTAATGTTTGAAGATATGTCAATAAATACAAAATATGCAATTCTTTTTTCTGGCTTCTCTGCAAAACGTCATATTTATGACTTAGAATTAATATATAGAACTTTAATAGATTATTATAATTATAAAGAAAGTAATATATTTGTGTTGGCAAACGAAGAATTAATAAAAAATAAAACTTGGAAGGGAGATGAAACTCCTTTCAGAATAAAAATTACTGATAAAAGCACAAAAAAAGATTTAAAAAATATTCTTTTATTATTAGCAAAAAAAATTAATAAAAATGATACTTTATTTATACACACCAATGGACATGGGATTAATTATTTTCTAAATTCTGCTTTTTTGACATGTAGACTAGAAATACTAAGTGCCAATTATTTTGCTAAAATGTTAAATAACTTACCAGAGTTTAAAAACTTAATTGTTATAATGCAGCAATGTTTTAGTGGAGGATTTGGCAAACATATAATAAAAAACGCTAAGGCAAAAAATATTTTTTTTTGTTCTGCTGCTAGTGAGTTTTCGCTATCGAGAGGTACAGAATTTTTTAATCATTTTACTCTTGATTTTTTTTCCTATCTCATAGGTTCTTATCCACCTAAAATACCAATAGACAAAAATAATTTTTATTTTACAGAAAGAGGTTTTTTAAAAAAATCTGATATAATTAACAATAAAATGTATGAAAACTATCCTTTATTAAAAAAAGCGTTTTTATATGCCTCTTCTTTATCAAAAAAAGATAAACCATTAATAATAGAGTCTCCTAAAGATTGCTCAAATCAAATAAATGTAATATAAAATTTTGGAAACTACTAATTTTGCCTCAAAGTATTTGTATTTTCTTAATACCAAAATATCCTTTAACAATTGGTTGTTTATTTGTTTCAAAAACAACTTTAACTTCCAAAATAAATCTTTTCATTATAGAGTCATTAATTTCTGGATTAAAAATTTCTCTTGATTCTCCAAGCCAATTGAGTAACGCATCTTTTTTTTCTGTAATACACATTTTATTTTCAACAAAAAATTCCAGTAATGACTGCCATTTTTCTTTTAAAGAATAAATATTTGTAAGGTTAAAAAAACTAAATTCAACACATATTTTATCCATTATTGAATCCTCTATATCTAAGTGGAGTATAAAATGATCACAAAATTTTTCTAGTTTATTTAATACTCGTTTTATATCTGAAATGCGTTTTTTAAGCCCTATTCTTTTTAGATAATCATAAATTGTATCTTCATTTTTTGTAAAAAAACATACTCTTATTGATTTAGATTCTCTTATAACAGGGATTCCAATTGTATATAATTTGATATTTTTATCAAGATTAGTAAAACAATTATCAAAATTTATCATTTGTTTTTCAGTTAATAATTTTCTTTCTAATATTTTAAGAATTGAATTTATAAAAATATCATATTCTTTATAAAACAAATCATTAATTAACAAATTATCATAGAATTCTGGAAAGATTATAGAAGGAATCAAAAACTCATTTAAACCTTCATGAATATCAAACTCTAACCATATATTTTCCATGTATTTATTAATTACTGAATTATTATTCCATTTATCGAAAAGAGCATTAACTTTATCCCAATTACTTATTTGTTCATATAATTCTTTATTTTTTGAATTAACTTGTAATGCAACATCTGTAATAGCCTCTTCAAAAGCCAATCTTGACTCAAATATAATAAAATCGCTAATTTTAGATGGGAATAATCTAAGAATTTTTTGTATTTTCTCTTGATTTATAGGAGCTATTAAATCTTTTGGTACATAATTAAATAATGTTTCTGTTATAGTTGCTAAATTTCTTTGCATAAATTAACCTTCTTTTAAATTTATTTCTACCAATGAAATATATTGATCATTTATTTTTAATATAATTTTTTTTTCTAACAAATCTTGAATACTCATAGTCAAATCGACATTATTAGATTTTTTGGGAATTGATAAAGACTTTAATAATTCTAAAGATTCATTATTAATCTCATATTTTTTTTCAATGCTAGACCGTGTATCTTCAATAAAATATTTTGATTCATTTTTAAAAACTCTTAAAACTGGTTTATTTTTGTTTTTCCATAATTTTTGCCACAAATCTATTTTATTTAAAAATATCTTCTTTAAATTTGCATCATTAAAAGCATTATTATAATCACCATGATAAAATAAAGCGATATTCTCAATCTTTGTATTATTAGGAAAAATATAATTATAAAGTTCGTAAGGTCGTAAGTTATTTATTCCATACTTTTTTGCCTTTTCAAAAATTGGGCTTCCTTTTTGAATAAATATCGGACGAACATTAGCTGGTGGATGTAAGTGTGTTATATAAGGTAAAATATCCACAATAATCTCAATATAATCATTTCGGTTGTCATTTGGCATTCCATATATAAAATTCCAATAAACTTCTATATCAATTGATTTACAATCCCTTAAAAATCTTAAATTATTAATTGTTGTAGTTTTTTTATTTAAAATTTTTAACAGATTATCATTTAATGATTCTATTCCAGCTTGAATAATATTTACAAAATTTTCTTTTAGAATAATAAGCTCATCAATTGTTAAATCTGGCTTTACTTCATAAAAAATATTCTTCAAAGTAAGAAGCTTATTAAGATTTGAAAAAACTTTTTTAGGATAATTTTTTGGCATTATATAATCTGTTGCATGTATTTCTGAAATATTGTATTCTTTTGAAATAAATATTAACTCGTTTATTAATCTTTCTGGGCTTTTTTTAATATATGACTTACAAGTATTGCCAAATCCACAAAAAATACATCCTTTATTACGACATCCCCGACTTGATTCAACAAAAGCTATTTGCCCAGAATATCTAAACCAAAGAATGTTTAACTGCTCATAAAAATCTGTATAATCTGGGTATGGTAAAATATCCAAATTAGCAACAGATGAAGGATGTATTATTCTTGAGTTAATAATTTTACCATTTATTATATCCTTACAAAAACTTGTAATATCATTCTCTGGGTCACTATCAAAAATATAATCTATCGAACTTGTAATTTTAAGAATTTCTTCACAAAGCGGTATTCTTGCATTATATCCAAATAAAACTGTGGTAATATTTTGATCTTTTTTCTTAATTTCATTTATAATTGCTATACTTGCTGTCAGTTGCTTAAGATTATTATGTAAAATAACTATTTTTGGTGATTCTTCTATAATAAGGTTAATGATTTCATCTAAGAATTTTTGTAAAATATTTTTAATATCAAGGATTTTATTGATAGAAGATTCATTTTTATTTCTAAGTTTTTTTTCAAAAATTACTTGCTTTTCATTTGCCTCTGGAAATGCCCACTCTGAAAAAAGAAACTCTATTATTTCATTATAATTAAACATTACACATAATTCTTCAAATAAATTGCTATCTATTTTTCTTTTTAGATATAAATTAGCGTATAATACTTTTACTTGAAAATTTTCTTTTGTAAGAATAGATTTTAAAAGTCCAAGATTAAGATTAGGAAATTCTGCTGAATTAAAAGGAGGATTAACCAATATTATATCTTTCATATTCTGTTACTCTAAAATTATAAAAATCTGTGTAAAAAATTAATTTATAAGATTTGCTATAAAATTTTAAATTTTTTACACAGTTAAAAAATCAACTTTATTTTTTACCAGATATTAACTTTTACTGAGTCTGTTATTGGAGGAAGTACAATGTTAAAAGTGTCTATTGTGTTTTCTACAAAGTTTAGTTTGATATTTTGTGGGATTTCTACATTAAGTTTTTCTTTTATTACTTCTCTTGGATTTAAAAGTAACATTTCTCTTACAGTAGGATCAAGTGAAAGTTTAATTACATTTTCTTCAAAACTTTCATAAGACATTGGCATTACAGTCATAAAATTTCTCCTTAATATTATATTTTTTTACTTTTTCAAAAAATATTATAATTTCTTGAGGTTACAGATAATGATTAAAAAATCATTTTTAGCAGTTCATTTGTTTAATCGTTTATAAAAATAAAATCCTATGATTTTTTTTAAATAAATATTTTTATTAAAATTTGTTTAGAATAAATATCGATTTGTAAAACAGATATTGAATTTAGATTAATGAAAAGAGGCTATCTAAAAAAGATAGCCTCTTTTTATTTAAGATTATTTTATAAAGTAAGAATATATTTTTTTATAAAGAATTCATTAAATTTTTAAGAGAAAAATCGTATTTTTTTAGTTTTGGATTTAGTGTTTTAGAAAACTTTTTAAAATCCACTTTTTCCCAATTACCATCGCCAAATACTTTAAGGAAAGTATCTACATTTTCTTGAGAAAGTACTTCAGGTTGAGTCTCTACTGTTACTGTAGTATCATTTATGAAATCTTTACCATTGAGATAATCATAAAAAAGAATTGTTGCCCATCCGCCATGCCATGAAAGTCCTCCAATACTACATACCATTTCACCTTTTTTAACGAGTTGCAAAGCCTCTGGTACCCAATCGATTCCACCTGTAACAATATCTTTTCCTGGTAACTTTCCTATTTCTCTTATTCCTTTTACTACACCTAAAGCAATATCATCATTTGCACACCAAACAACTGATATTGAAGGGTATCTTTCAATAACATGTATAAATTTATCGTGCCCTTCACGTGTTGACCAATCTACTGTTGATACGATCTGTTCAAATTTTACCAAATTAGATTTTTCATTAATTGCTTTTAACATTCCCGTTTCTCTTTGTTGTGATAAAAGGTCTGAGACAAGACCCGATATAGCAATAATATGAATTTTACCATCGCTAGATTTTAGACCTTTTTTTTCAGCATCATTTATAAGCCTTTTTGCAAGTTCATATCCAACTTTTTCTTCATCTACTACAATCTCAGCAATCCATGATTTATGTTTCTCACGTGGTTTTCCTGATACATTATGATCAGCTCCTACAACATGAATAATTGTTGGCATTTTCTTTTTATCAAGGGCTGTAAAAAAACTTTCTCCTTGCTGTTTAAAATTTACAATAAGAGCAGCATCTATAGGATTTGCACCAGAAGTTTCTTTTTCTATGTCATTAGAAGCTTTTATCTGATTATTATCTGCATAATCCCATCGCAAATTAATTTTTAAATCAGAAGCAACAGCTTCCATAAAAGAGCGGACAGATTTCCAGAATGCATGTTCTTCATTTAAACTTACAAAGACGCCAATAGATTTGTCTTTAGCCATTCCCATAGACAAAATAAAAATAAGAAAAATAATAGTAACTCCAATTTTTCTCATAGCACTTCCTCCTCAATTTGATTTAATATTAAATTAACATTACTATAAAAATAAATCTTTTAATATTAGGCATTTTTTTGTTGAATTTAGTCTTTTTGATTAAATTGTTTTGGAATAGTACGAAAAACTTTTTCTGATTATTTAACAATTTCTCTTTATATTTAGTATAGTATTAAATTCAATTAAAAACACGAAATAAAAAGCAAAATGTATAGAATTTACAATTTATTTCTTTATAAATCAAATTATATGTCTTTTTGGTTAAAATTTACTTTTATTTCGTGTTAAAAGAATAATTATACTATTCTAAAAAGAATTAATAGTTGGCATACTATGATTTTGGAGGTATTACAACAATAGAATTTTGCCCAACAAATTGTTTAAAACTATTTCCATTTTCTTCTGTTCCTGGTATCATTCCATAATGTATTGGTATAGAATATTTTGCTCTCATGTCAACGATAGCCAAAGCGGCTTCATCTGCTGTCATTGTATAAGTACCGGATACAGGTACAAATGCTATATCAACAGCCCAATTTTTCATTTCAGGGATTCTATCTGTATCACCAGCAAAATAAACTTTTTTTGTACCGATAGTCACTATGTAACCAACAAAATTACTTTCTTTTGGATGATAAACTTTATTTATGTTATAAGCTTCTACAACATCAATTGTAAGATTATTAATAATTATTTTATCTCCAGGTTTTACAAATCTTTTTTCATTTGTAATAGAAGAAAGTATAGTCTTACATTGGGATTCTTCAGAAGAAACAATAATTGTTGTAGGTTTTAATAATTTAGAAATCATAGTAGAATCCAAGTGATCTGGATGGCTATGTGTTATAAAAATAATATCAGCTGATTCATCTATTTTTCCAAGATTTATTGGATCAAAAAACATTATGTTTTCTCGTTGTTCAAGATTAACATTTTTGTCTGAGATTCTTATTGAAGATTGTCCAAACCATTTAACCTCATCAATTATCATTATTGCCTCGTTAATCGTTGTTGTAGTGGTTGTTGTCTCACTTGTTGGTTGTTGACAATTAAAAATTATCATTATTAACAATAATACCAATAAAATTGTAATTAATTTTTGTTTATTTTTCATATTTTCCCCTTAGATTTTATATTCAGAATTGTTCAAATTCTACACATATACCTTAAACGTGATACTCTCATAACTTTTTGATATTTTCTTTTACGTCATTATCCATATTGATTCTCCTATAAAATTATTCTTGTTTCATTATAAAAGACTTAACACCTTTTTTTGTTAGTTCCGAAACAAATTTTTTTGCATCATCCAAAGTACCTTCTGCTAACCCAAAATGGAAAGGAATTGCAATTTTAGTCTTGGTAGCTAAAGCCGCATCAATTGCTTCTGCAACTGTATTCATTGTATAAGTTTGACCGAGTGGAAGAAAAGCAATATCACATTGAATGTTATTCATTTCAGGAATTTTTTCTGTGTCCCCAGCATGATATATTTTTACTCCGTCAATTGTAATAATAAACCCCGCATAATTTTTGCTTTTTGGATGATTGGTTTTTACAATATTGTATGCAGGAACTGCCTCGATTTTAATCCCTTTTACTGTAATACTGTTACCAGGAAGAAGCATAATATTAGTGTCATTAATATTAAACGGAGCAATTATTATTTGATTATTCGTTTTCAATTTAACAATATCTTTTTCTGAATAATGATCAGGATGATCATGTGTAATCAAAATAATATCTGCTTTGTCTGATTGTTTTAACATAAATGGATCAACATAAATGCTAATTTTATCAGTGCTAATTTTAATACCAGACTGACCAAACCACTTTATGTTTTTTAACATTTCCTCTGGGGTTGTCAAGGCATAACTAAAAACTAATGTCGCCACGCTAAAAATTACTAGCATAAGATTTCTTTTCATATTCTTCTCCTTAATTTAATTTTATATAATATTAAGTTAACATTATTATAAAGAAAAATCTTTCAATATAAGGCGTTTTTTTGTCGAATTCGGTCTTTTTGATTTTTAAATTGTTTTGGAGTTGTTTTAAATTCTTTTTTGAATAGTTGAATAAAATGAGAAAGATTATCAAAGCCACACATATAACAAATATCAGTAATAGAATTGTCTGTGTTTAATAATA
>MIAN01000195.1 GCA_001829125.1 Spirochaetes bacterium GWB1_27_13
TTCTTTCTTTGGGTCTGGAATTACTTGTTTTATCTTTGATGCAAGTAAATAATAAAGTTTTGCTGTTGGAACAGGGATTTTAAAGCAAATTAATTGTTGTTGAACAAACCATATTCTTTTTGAAAGAAATTCTAATATTTTAACAAATAGAGTCGGAGGCAGCTTATCAATTCCTTTTTTATTAATTATCATAACATTAGTTTCTACTTCAGCAACAGCAGTTGCACTTCGAGGTTTATCATTTAAAATGCCCATCTCTCCAAAAATATCACCTTCAGAAAGAATAGCTAAAAGCATCTCTTTATCATGCTTTAATTTGGTAATTTTTACTTTTCCCTTTTTTATAATGAAAAAAGTATCTCCTGTTTCAAATTCTGTAAAAATAACAGATTGTGGTGGAAACTTTCTTTCTGTAATTATTTGGTCTGTTGTGAAAACTTCTACTGATGGAAGTTTTTCCATCACACTTTTATATTTTTCTAAGTTTACTGGATCATTTTTAAATTCTAACTCAGATATTTTTAGTAAGTGAGATGCCTTTTTTTCTTCTTTAATTGAGATATATTTATCTACAATATCAAATATTTTTTCTTTTCTATCTGCATAAACAGAAAAAAACTCATATCTAATTAAATCTTTATCGAGTCTTCTCAATATCTCAGAATATTCTGAAAGAATCTTTAATATTACCTTTGGATGCTCAGTATAAAGCTCATCAATTTTATCTTTAGAAATGACAAAAACTTCGCAGTCAGTCACAGCTTGAACAACTTCATCATCTGCAATACCAGTTAATGATTGGATAATACCAAAAATATAGCCATTACCTTTAATTTCTTCTGTGTCGCCAAGTATAGGATTTTTTCTTTTAATTTTTATTTGTCCTGTTTTAACAATATAAAAATGTCTTCCGTTATTTTTACCTTCGAGATATATAAAAGCATTCTTTTGAAATAATTTTGTTGATACCTTCATAATTCACATCACTTAATTTATAAAATTATTATACTTAATATTTTTAGTTTTATCAAAAATTCTAAAAATCAAGTATCGTTATATATTATCACACGATTTAATTTGTGTTATTTAATCGTCGGTCAAAAGACTTAAAAAAATTAGTTTAAATTCCTAAATCTATTTCATAAGCTTCTGGTAGAATTTTAACGGCAGTTACAGAGATATAGCCATTTTTCATTGCATCAGCATCTGTTTTTTCGTCTTTCTCAAAAATTGGATGGTCTCCTTTAATCCAAAAATATTTACCATTATTCCCAGAGTCAAAACAAAGTAATTTGTCTTGATAAAAATGATGATGACATGGCACCGTTTGTTTAACACCTTTTAATAAAGATGGATGAATATTTGGAAAATTTACATTATAAAGGAAGTTTCCCGTATTTTTTTGCATAAGGCGTTCAAAATAATTATCAAGAAAATACTTTATGTTTTCAAACTCAATTTCTTCACCCCAACTATTTACAGAAAAAGCAATAGATGGAATATTTTGTAATGCTCCTTGTCTTGCAGCCCCCACTGTCCCTGAGTAAATTATGTCTTTGCCAATATTTGGACCGTGATTTATACCAGAAACAATGATGTCTATTTTTTGTTCTACAAGCCCAAGTAATGCAACATTAACGCAATCTGCAGGGGTGCCTCGTAATGCCCAAACATTATCTTTATGGTACACTAATCTAATTGTATCTTTTAATGTAACACTATGTGAAAAACCACTTTTTTCGCTATCTGGTGCTACGACAAAAACATTGTAATCTTTTGACTCAAAGTATTCCTTTAAAAAAATCAAACCATCAGCTTTATAACCATCATCATTTGTCAATAAAATATTCATAAAACCTCACTAACCTTTCCATTTATTGTTTTAGAAATTTTATCCAATTTTTCTACAAAATCAGCCTCAATCTCGACAATAAAACTCACATCTTCACTAAAATTTTTTTCTAAAATTTTTATATTTTCTTTTTTTAATATATATTCCAAATGAGACACCTCATTTATAGGTAGAATAATTTTATACTTTGAAAATATCTTAAATTCTTTTTTGCCAGAAAGTTTTAGTACTTCGACAACGCCTTTTTTATAAATATGGACGAGTCCGCCAGTACCGAGTTTGATTCCACCAAAATATCTTGTCGTAACAACAAGTATATTTACAAGATTTTCGGAAGATAAAACAGAAAGCATGGGAGCACCAGCAGTTCCGCCTGGTTCTCCATCATCATTTTTTCGCTCAACTATATTATTATTTTGTAATATTCTATAACTATAACAATTATGAACTGCCCCTTTTTCTTGATTTACTATTTCTTTTATTGCAATTTGTGCTTCTTTTTCAGAATATACAATTTTTGCTCTTGTTATGAATTTAGATTTTTTCTCAATAAGTTCTATTTGAGCTTCTTTAGATATAATAAACATATTAGAAATTTAACTTTAATGCTTCGTTTGCTTTTTTTAAAATTATGTCTGGTGAAATAGGTTTAACTATATAACTTTTTATGCCATATTCCCTTGCTTTAACAACTGTTTCTTGTTGTGATAAAGCAGAAAAAACTATAACAGGGATGTTTAATTTTAAATTTTTTAGAGATTCTAACACCTCAAAGCCAGTCATTTTTGGCATAAGCATATCAAGGAAAACCAAATCTGGTACAGTATTAACCAAACTATCTATAAAAAACTTACCATTCTCATAAGTAGAAATAATCCAGTTTTTATCTTCTAATACTTTTTTCATAAATTGTAATATAACTTTATCATCATCAACGACAGCAATGTTTATTTTTTTTTCTGTTATAAAAACAGATTTATTTTTTTCAGTTTTTTCGCTTTGAAATTTAAGATGCAATGATTCTTTCTCCTCGTTTAATTCTTTTGATTTAACTAAAAGTTCATTTTTTATAGCATCGAGTCCTTTGTTTATTATGTCTCTAATTTCTATGTTGCAAAGACTATCAACTGCTACATTAATATTGTCTGTAACCTCAATATCTTTTAATTTTTTGTTAAAAAACACAAATTTTTGTATAAATTCAGAATTTGACAAAACTTTAACTGTTTTTTTAGGATTTATAGAAAATTTGATTATACTAGAAAAAAACTTATCAAGCTTTATTGCATCTTTTTCTGTAAACGATATATTTGAAATTATTATTAAAATCTTAGGGACTTCAATATTATAAAGAACAACTAACTCTTCAATTTTATATTTTAACATTTCTATTTTTTCAACATTCAATCCCTCTGAAATTTCGATAAAAAGAATATCATCGTTAAAATGTACATCTAAAAAGCAAGGAGTCGTATCTATTTTTATATCTTTTTTTAACAAATCAGAAATTGTATTTATAAGAATATCAATTTTTAATGGTTTTGATATGAGTTTTGCAACATTAAACTTGGAAAGGTTTAATATTGTCTCCATATCAACTTCTGAAGCAAGCATAATTACTGGTATTGAAGCAGTAGTTTTTGATAACTTCATTTCAGTCAACAAATCTGCACTTGTTCTTTTTTTTATCTGATAGTCTAAAATAATTACATCTGGGAGGTTATTTCTAATTTTTGTTATACCATCAAAACCATCTGATGACAATATTACTTCAAAATTATATCGTTCAAAAATTTCTCTTAGGTAATTTCTCATCAAGTAAGAATCATCAATAATGACAATTTTATTCATAACCTCTCCAAAACACCAAAATCTTAAATAAGTATAACAAAAACTTTTTCCTTTGTCAAAAATTTTGATTTTTTTTATTTACAAATCAAGGATAATCAAATAATTCTTTTTTTATAGAAACAATCTGACAAATTACTCAATTTTAATTTTTATCAAATAAGGAAAGAAATCTTGCATTTATACAACACAGATTAATCAGATTACCACAGATTACACGGATTAAATTCATTTAATTAATTGATATTAAACTAATTAACTTTTAAATATTTTGACAAACTAAAAACTTTTGGGTATATATATATTCTTTTATCATAATTAGTATAAAATTTGGAGAATCTTTATGGTTGATAAAATCTCTTTTGAAATAAAAAATTTCCTAATCGAAAAATTTGCAAGTAAAAATGATTTTGATAATCTGTGTAGAAAACTTGATATTCTAAATATTTATCGTGGAAATTATGCTGATTGTATAACAGACTTGATTAATGATATAGAACGAGATTTAAAAAATCATATTAATCTATTATATAATGTTTTAATCGAATTAAAACCAAATTTTAGAGATAAAATTGATTTTTTATTTGAAATAAAAGATTTTAATAAAGAAATAGACGAAATTGATAATAAAGAAAAGAAAAAAGTTGCAATATTATTCTCTGATTTAAAAGGTTTTTCTCAAATCAAAACTGACGAGTTAAAAGAAAAATTAAGTAAAATTATTTATGACCAAAAAGAAGAGATAAGGCAAAATAAAGATTGTCTATATATAAATACTTGGGGCGATGCTTTTTTTATCGTTTTTTCAAATACAGAGTCATTATTGAAAGAAGCGATTATTTTAAAGAAGTTTTATCGTGATTATAATTGGGAAAAAGAGGGATTTAACGATATAAATATAAGAATTGCTCTTCATTATGGAGAGATTACTTTATTTATCAAAAACGATAAAATAATAAATCTAACTGGTAAAAATATAGATTTATCTGCAAGAATAGAGCCAATTGTTAATCCTAATTATATTTTCTGCTCAGAGGCTTTTTATAAAGATGTTAATTCTAAAACTGAGATAGAATTTTATTCTCTTGGTAAGATAGAACTTGCAAAAAATTATAAAAAAGAAGAATTATATTCTGTTGGTGAGAAAGCAACACTTGAAAGACAAGTCAAAATATTAGCAATAACAGCAGCACCAAACAACGATATTTATTACGAACTTGAGCAAGATACAATAATTACATCGTTTTGTGGGATCCCAATCGAAAAACTATTGATTGACATCCCAGACCCTATTTTTGCAACAATGAGTGAGATCGAAAATTGGGGGAAAGACTATAAGTATGATATAATTATTATTTCTTGTCATGGGAGTAATGATGGTCATTTGTTGTTTGAGGATGAGAATGGTAATAATATGCGTATAAATGGTAAAGAAATTGCTGATAAATTTAACCAATTTAATATAAATCCAAAGATTTTGATATTATCCTCGTGTTACTCTGGCTTTATTGAGAAAAAAAGTGATAATAATCTTAGTAGCGTTGCAGAAGAGATTTTTAATAATAGTAATATCCCTTGTGTTATTGGTATGAATAAAGAAATAACTAACCTTGCCTCAATTGACTTTAATAAAGGCTTTTTAAAGGCTATTTTTGATGGAAAAAACATATTAGATGCTTTTGAATCTGGTAAAATAGAGATAAATAACGGAGAAACACAAAGAATCCAAGATAAAGGTGACAATTGGAGAATATTTAACGAAAAAAATATACCGATTTTATTTGTGAAAGATAACGAATTAAATATAAATAATTTTTATCCTGATAAAATCTCAAGAGAACGAGTATCATCAATGGACTTTAAGAATGCTAAATATCTTGAAAGAGGCTTTATTGGGAGGAGAAAAGAGTTAAGAAATATATTAAAAATGTCATTAATCGATAAAAATGGCGTTATAATAATAAAAGGTGCTGGTGGTGTAGGTAAATCGACTATAACAACGAGAGTATGTGCTAATTTGAGACAAAAAGATTATATTGTTATTGATTTTATTGGAGTGTTAGAATTAAGTACAATTATAGAGAGGTTAATTAAAGATGTAATTGAGAAATATCAACTCAAAATTGATATAAATCAATTAAAAAACTCAAATGAATCTGATAAAATTGATTTTATAATTAAATATCTACTTTTAAATAATAAAATTGCTATAATATTTGATAATTTTGAGGATAATCAAGAGGTTGATACTGGTAAGATAAAAAATGATTATGTAAAATTATTTATTGAAAGGTGTAAAAAATCTTTAGTTAATCACGATTCAATTCTTTTTATAACAACAAGATACGATGTTTTGATGGATAATCAACCAATAGAAATATCAGAATTTAAAGATAAAGAGTATTATAAATTATTATTAAATCAAAATACTCTAAATAGGTTAGAAGTAAAAGAAAAAATACAATTAAAAAATAAAATTGGTGGTAATCCAAGAATTATTGAGTTATTGGAAAGTTTATCAAATATTAAGTTTAAAAATGAGCAATATAATTATCACAATTTACAAAATATAATTGATAAAGCAATTTCAATTGTAATTGGTGACAAAAAACACGAAAGATATGATTTTACTCCATGGTTTATAAATAATTTAATTGGATATTTAAATGAAAATGAGAAACAATTATTAAAAGCAGTATCTATTTACAGAAATCCAACTAATTTGGTAGGATTAGAGATATTTGGTATCAAAAATATAGAAGATAATGCTCAATTACTACTCCAATTGTCGTTAATCGAATATATCCCTATTGATAAATATTATTCTCAAAGATTAACAGTAGATTTTGTCACAAATCCAGAAAATAAATTGTTTAATATAGAAGAATTAAGAGATTGGCATAGAAAAGCTGCGGAATATGTTGAAAATATTGACTCAATTGAAGCAATTTATCAATATAAAGAGGCAAATGAGTATGATAAAGCGTTTCTGATTGCCGATACTGTTCAAAATTGGTTTTATAATCATGGATATGTTTATGAAGCAAGGGAGATATTGGAAGATTTTATAGATAAAAATATAAAACTTAATGATAAAAATACAGGATATTTATATCATAGTATTGGTATAATTGAACAAAAACAGGGAGAAATCGATAAAGCATTGGATTATTATAATAAATCTTTAAAAATATCACAAGAAATTGGCTATAAATTGGGTATTAGTTATTCTTATGGTCAAATTGGGAATATATATTATCAAAAAGGCGAATATGAAGAGTCTATTAAGTTTTATAATAAATCTTTAAAAATATCACAAGAAATTGGCTATAAATTGGGTATTAGTGCTTCTTATCATAATATTGGTATAATTGAACAAAAACGGGGAGAAATCAACAAAGCATTGGATTATTATTATAAATCTTTAAAAATAAAAGAAGAAATTGGCGATAAATCGGGTATTAGTGGTTCTTATCATAATATTGGAGCAATTTATCAACAAAAAGGCGAATATAAAAAGGCTATTGAGTTTTATAATAAATCTTTAAAAATAAAAGAAGAAATTGGTGATATAAATGGAATTGCGTTATCTAACGGACAATTTGGATTATTATATATCCAATTAAAAGATTATCAAAAAGCATTTCCCTATTTGATAAAAGCATATTTGATATTTAAAAAACTTGAGAGTCCAAATATAAAATTAGCAATAAATCAATTAATACAGATAAAAGATTATATCCCACAAGAGCAATTTATTAAAAAATTGGAAGAATCGGGGATAAAAATAGAAGAAATGTTTAGATTTATTTTATAAAATTTATTAAAATAGTAAATTTTTTACTCTATGGAAACAAGGGGTAGCTACCCCTTGTTTCCATAGAGATTGTTTATCAAAATCAGACGATAAAGAGCAATTTTTAGCGAGTGGTGATAAACAGATGGTTGAGATGTTTAGGGAGATGGTGGAGGAAAATTCACATTGAGTTTGTTTTTTATAAAAATTTATTCTTTACTAAATCAATTTATGGTATAATATAAATAAAGAGTTTTAAAGGAGAATAATAAATGCTTGTTATAAAAGAACGATTGTTAAACGAAATTGAAAAACTTGATGAAAATGAGATGTTTTTTGCTTATGATGTGATTAGTAATATTAATATTCATAAAAATAATTTATCAAAAAAAAGAAAATATAATCATGAATCTATTCGCAATATTTTAAACAAAACCAATAAAAATTTAAGCGACGAAATTATTGAAATGAGAGAAGATAGGATATGAAATATTTTTTTGACACATCAGCTTTTGTTAAATTTTATAGAAATGAAAAAGGAACTGAATTAGTAACGAACATTATATTAGATAACAATAATCAAATATGGATTATGGAATTAGCAAAATTAGAATTTTGTTCTTCACTCTATCGAAGATATAGAAATAATGAAATAACTTTCAATGATTTATCTGAAATAATTGAATTATTTGAGAATGATATTAAAAATATACAAGTTGAACCTTTTACAAATCAAATTATTATTGAAGCAGAGATTTTACTAAAAAGATTTGGAAAAGATTTTGGTTTAAGAACTCTTGATGCTCTTCATTTAGCTTCATGTTATCTTATTTCAGATGAAAATACTTTTTTTGTTAGCTCCGATGAATATTTATGTAAAGTAGCACTTTTATTAGGCTTAAAAATAATTAATCCTATTAAGTAATAAAAATTATGTTTACTAAATCAATTTATGGTATAATATAAATAAACTCAGGTTATTTCAAGTACATATTTTTTTGTGAATATTTATCTCCATTCTCCTTTTCCTAAAAGAAAGAGAAAAAGGGATAGTTTTATTTCCTATTTTTTTTGACAAATTTAAAACTTTTGGTTATACTTGCCAAATTTATAAATATTCAGCACTTATCCAAAAAATTAAAATAAGGAGATTTATATAATGGGAAAATCTTTAACTCAAAAAATTCTTGAAATTCATCTAATGGAAGGACAATATAAAAAGGGTGAGGAAATAGGAATTAGGATTGACACAACTTTAACTCAAGATGCTACTGGAACTTTAGCTTATTTACAATTTGAAGCAATGGGCATTCCAAAAGTGCAAACAGATATTTCAGTAAGTTATGTTGACCACAACACCCTCCAAACTGATAATAGAAATATGGACGATCATTTATATTTACAAACAGTTGCAAATAAATATGGTGTTTATTTTTCAAGACCAGGTAATGGTATTTGCCATCAAGTTCATCTTGAACGATTTGCAAAACCTGGTTTTACTTTACTTGGCTCTGATTCACACACCCCAACTGCTGGTGGAATGGGAATGATTGCAATAGGAGCTGGTGGTCTTGATGTTGCTTGTGCTATGGCTGGCGAACCATTCTATGTAAAAGTACCAAAAGTAATTGGTGTTAAATTGACAGGTGCATTAAAAGATTGGGTTTCTGCAAAAGATATAATTTTACACGTACTTAAAATAAAAACAGTTAAAGGCGGAGTTGGGGCAGTGTTTGAATACTTTGGAGATGGAGTAAAAACTCTATCAGTACCAGAACGAGCAACAATTACAAATATGGGTGCAGAACTTGGAGCAACGACTTCTGTTTTCCCATCTGATGATACAACTTTAGACTTTTTGAAAAGACAAGGTAGAGAAAAAGATTTTATTGAAATAAAAGCAGATGATGATGCTGATTACGACGAAATTGTAGAAGTTGATTTGGGAAAAGTTGTTCCTATGGCAGCAGCACCACATTCTCCTGATAGTGTAGTTGAAATTGCGGAGATAGAAGATACTCAGGTTGACCAAATTGCTATTGGTAGCTGTACAAACTCAAGTTACAGAGACTTATGGTTAGTTGGAAAAATCCTTGAAGGTAAAATTATTGCAAAAAATGTATCTTTAGTTATATCACCAGGATCAAAACAAGTTTTATCTATGATTTCAAGAGATGGAACTTTGACTCGTTTAATCGATGCTGGTGCAAGAATCCTCGAATGTACTTGCGGTCCTTGTATTGGTATGGGGCAAGCTCCAAATGCAGAAGGTACATCGCTAAGAACATTCAACCGAAATTTTGAAGGACGAAGCGGAACAAAAGATGCAAAAGTTTATTTAATAGGTCCAGAGATTGCTGCTGCTTCTGCTATTACGGGTAGAATCTCAGATCCAAGAGACTTAGGTAAAATGCCAAACTTTAGCTTCCCTGAGACTTTTGTTATTGATGATAGAATGATTATTCCACCTTCACCAAAACCAGAAGAAGTTGTGATTAAAAGAGGTCCAGGTATTAAACCAATCCCAGAACAAACTCCATTAACAGCTGACATCGAAGCAAAAGTTGTAATAAAGGTAGAAAATAATATTTCAACAGATCATATTTTACCTGCTGGAGCAAAAGTATTGCCTTATAGGTCTGATATTCCAAAAATTAGTGAGTTTACATTTGGATCAATTGATGCTGATTTTCATAAAAAAGCAAAAGAGGCAAAAATTGGCATTATCGTTGGTGGCGAAAACTACGGACAAGGCTCATCTCGTGAACACGCTGCTTTAGCACCTCGATATCTTGGTATAGTTGCAGTAATTGTAAAATCATTTGCAAGAATCCACAAGGCAAATTTAGTAAACTTTGGTATTATCCCATTAACTTTTGAAAGCCCATTGGATTACGAGCAAATAAACGCAAACGATAAGATTTTGATACCAAATATCAAAAATATAGTTGAAAAAGGCGAAAATTCAGTAGAAGCTTTAGTTAATGGCAAAACTATTAAATTAAAACTAGAAGTTTCCCAAGTTGAGCGAGAACAGCTTATTGCTGGTGGAAAATTGGCTTATATTAAAAATAAGTTTAATAAGAGATAGATTTAATAAAAACCAGTGGTTTGCCATGATATATCTCCAGTTTTTAAAAAAAATGGTATTTTAACACGAAGAACGCTAAAAAGATACGAAGTTTCACGAATATTTAATTAAAAAAATGGATTTTTCTTATATTTCTTCGTGAACTTCGTGTTAAATTCTCCACTAAGATTAAAACTAGAAATTTGTTAGAGTTTAGCTATTATTATTTAATTTTTTTGCAATTAAATGACTTTTTATTTTTATAGTTTTTCTAAATAAATTATTGACTTCTTTTGGCAACATGAATTATACTGATAGTAGAAAATTTGTATAGTATAAAAGAAATAAAATTTTAAGTTATCAATAATTTAAGGAAAAAACTATGAGAAAATTTATTTTCACTATTTTATTACTAACTTTAGTCTATGCTATTAATAGCGATGAGTTTACAGCAGCAACTGCAAATTGGCAACCTTATGCTATTGAAGATGCCAATAAACTCGTTACAGGAATTGGCGTTGATATTTTAAAAGAGGTATGTAAAAGGACTGGTGATAAAGTTGTAATAAAGATTTATCCTGCCGAAAGATTAAATCAAATGTTTGATTTAAATCAGATCGATATAAATTTTGCAGATTCTCCAAATTGGAATGAAATTAAGAAAGATTCTCCTTTTGTCTTTACAGAGTCATATACTTCTGTTGTTGAAAATATATATTTTTTAGCAAATAAATATATTGATGTAAAAACCCCAAATGATTTAAAACAAAAAAGAGTTGGAATAGTTAGGGGTTATTATTACGAGATGTTTAAAGAATCTTTTAAAAATAAAATTGTTTTACTTGAAGAAACAAATAATGAGAGTTTTTTAATTCAGATGTTAAAAAAAGATAGATTGGATTGTGCTTTTTTTGATAATTATGTTTTTGATTATCTATTAGTTAAAAATAATTTTAAAATGAGTGATTTTAAAAAAGGATTGCAATTATCTGATTCGCCTCTTTGTTTTAAAGTAAGGATTGAGAAAAAAGATATTGTTACCAGATTTAATAAAGCTCTATTAGAGATGAAAAAAGAAGGGGTAATTACTAAAATTATTCTAAAATATACTAACAAATAATCTATATAATACGGAATTATTATCAATCCACTATTAAAGCAAGTAGCATTTATCCTATATATCACCACTTTACTTTTGGTAAAAAATCTCTCATAAAAGTATATATAATACAAAAAACTTTTTGAGAGATTTTTTTAAAGCGAGTAATTTAATGTTACATTATTAGATTACCATTCTCCTACATTTACAAGTTTTCCATTATCTTTTTCATTAAGCTTGCTGCTTTTCCACGGTGTGAGATGGAATGTTTTTGTTCACTTGTTAGCTGTGCGACAGTTTTATCAAATTGTTCTAAGTAAAATACTGGGTCATATCCAAAACCATTGTCGCCTCGTGGATTAAATGTAATCAGACCTTTAACTTCTTCTTGCACAACATAAATTCTATTTGGATTTATAAAAAGTACTAATGCACAGACAAACGCAGCGTTAAGATTTGTTTGACCTTTTAGGTTTTGTAATAATAATTCATATCTTTGTTTATCAGTCAAACCTTTTCCACCATATCTTGCAGAAAAAAGCCCAGGCTCTCCATTTAATGCTTCGACACAAAGACCAGAATCATCTGCTAATACAGGGCTTTTTATTTTATCATAAACTGCTCTACATTTTATTAAAGAATTTTCTATAAATGTTAAACCATCCTCGATTATTTCGTCTGTAAAATTTATGTCTTTCAAAGTTTTTAATTCCACAAGATCACCAAAAATTTCTTTAAACTCAGCTGCCTTATGGTTATTAAAAGTTGCAAGAGTAATATTTAAATTATTCATCTAATCCTCACTTTTTCTCTACCTTAAATATTTTAACTCCATATCCTTCTATCTGACAAAAATCTGATGCGTCAACAATTGGTATTTCATATCTTGTGTTTAGACTGTCACCATAGATTTCTGTTAAAATTAGAGTGTTTTTTTCAGAAA
>MIAN01000196.1 GCA_001829125.1 Spirochaetes bacterium GWB1_27_13
GATTTGCACCTGAGTTTATACCGCTGGCAGTTTTTTGAACTTCATAGATTAAATTATTCAAACTCGATACAACAGTATCCATAGACCTAACCATTTCGCCTATTTCATCACCTCTATTTTTAATTCTTCTGTCAAAATCAGTATTTAATTCATCTCTTAGATCTCCTGTTGATAATGTTTTTGCAAGACTATTTAGTCTCATAAGAGGTTTGGTTATTGAACTTGTTAAAATAAGCCCTATAAAAATAGCAAGTACAAAACCAATTATTGTAATACCAATCATTAAAAATATAGTTCTGTCTGTTATGACTGTATTATCGTCTGAAATTTTATGAGCAGCTTCTACTTTATTTTCATATAAAAGTTCCAATTCATTTTGAGTTTTAGATGCTAATTCAACGCCATCTTTCATCAGTAATCTAGTTGCATCATCCATTCTATTTTCATTAATTAAAGATATAAATTTCCCTATTATTTCGGTTCTATATTTCATAAAGTATTCATTAAATTGCTTAAATAATCTTTTTCCTTCATCAGTGATTAAAGAATCTTCATATTTTTTTAAATTTTCATCATTTTCTTTCTTAAAACTATCTATGCTATCAATATATCTTTTTATTTCTTCTTTAGATTGTGCTAATAAAATTTTATGCATATTTACTCTAATTCTATGAAAATTTTCTACAACCTTTGATAAATAATTTAAAGGTAATACCCCTCTTTCATACAACATAGTATATTTGTCATCAATATACTTCAAATTAAGACTCCCATAAATACCCATAAATCCAGCTATTATAGCTACTGCTACAAATCCAGCAAGTAATTTCATTCCAATTTTAAATTTCATAAAAATCTCCTATTATTTCATATCTTTAAATTTCTCAAATAAATTTGCTACATCAAGTATTAAGGCTACATCACCACTTCCAAGTAAAGTAGAGCCAGTAATTAATAAACTTTTATTTATTATTTTTGCCATAGGTTTAATTACCGCTTGAATATTGCCAATTATTTCATCAATTATAATACCAAGTTTACCACCATTTGCAAGGTGTAATACAACAGCTTTTTTTGTAACAAATTCATTTTTATCATAAGAAACATTTTCAAAGAAAGTATCAAGTTTAATTAAACTTAAATATTCATTTCTCAGATTGTAAACCATATTTTTTTGTTCCATTTCTTTTATATTAACCTCAAAACATTCTGAGATAAAAGAAAGTGGTATCACAAAATGATTTACCCCAACTCTCAATAAAAATCCTTCTATAATAGCAAGCGTTAGTGGAAGTTGTATTATAAAAGTAGTTCCCCTACCCTTTTCGGTCTTTATTCTTATATTCCCATTTAGTCTTTTAATGCCATTTAAAACAGCATCCATACCGACTCCACGCCCTGAAATTAAACTTATGCTATCTTTTGTAGAAAAGCCAGATTCAAAAATAATTTTGTATATTTCATCATCAGTGTAGTCAATATTTTCTTTTAGTAACCCTTTTTTTATTGCTTTTTGTAGAATCTTTTCTTTATCAAGTCCTTTTCCATCATCTTCAATTTCAATAATAATTTGTCCATTTTCGTGATAAGATTTAATTACTACCTTTCCTTCTCTTGTCTTGCCTAATGCTTCTCTTTCTTGTGGTGTTTCGATTCCATGATCAACAGAATTTCTCAAAATATGCAATAAAGGCTCTTGTAAAATATCAAACATACTCTTATCGAGTTCTGTATTCTCACCTTCAAGCAAAAGATTTATTTCTTTACCAAATTCTTTAGACAAGTCTCTAATCATTCTAAAATATTTTGTTAAAAGTTGACCAATTGGCACCATTTTTAAAGAAAGAATTGTATCTCTCATCTGGCGGGATATTTTATTTATATTATATTGAATTTGGTCTAAATCAAGATTTTCGATCTTTTTTTGGATATTACTGAGATTAGAATTTGCAATAATCAGCTCACCAATCAAATCAATTAACCAATCTATCTTTTTAGTAGAAATTCTAATTTCTTCTTCAACATTTAATGATTTTTTCAATTTCTCTTGAGATTTTAACGCATGGTTTAAATCTTTTTCTTCAATTTTATGTTCTTCAATTAAAACCTCTCCAATTTTTTTCTTTTCATCCATTGTTTTTGAAAGTTCTTCTTTTTTAAGTTTTCCTTCTGTAATAAGAATTTCACCAACCTTTGTAATTTCATCTTTTGTTAGTACTTCTATTTTAATTTCATTATCTGGATTTTGTCTAAAAAACAAAAAAATATCTTCTATTTCATTTTTTTGAAAATCAGATTCCAATAAAACTATCCAATAGAAATAACATTGATAAATATTAAAATTATACCAATTTATATTTTTTATAGGAAGTGCAGTTATATTTATAACCTTACCAAATCCACTAATGTCTGAAATTATACTTTCTGGTAACCATGTTCTTGATATTCTATTTTCTTGAAGTTTGAATGTTATTCTATAATAAATTTTTTCTTTTAATTTCTTTTCTTCTTTTTTTTCCTCAATAAAAAAGCCAAATTTTTCATTTATAACTGGTTCTTCTTGATTTTTTTCGTAATTTGCTAATTTATCAATGTTTTGTTTGTATTCTTCCTTATCAAATGGCTCTTTAAGCCTAATTATCTTATCTATAAGATTTTTTATGTAATCAACCTGCCCTAACAAAAAATTAAAAGCATCTTTAGTCCTATGTGGGTTATTTAATATAGATTTTAGAACTGTTTCATAAGAATGTATATATTTTGGCAGTGTTTCTGCATCAATCATCCCAGATGACCCTTTTAAAGTATGAGCTGCTCTTAAAACAGAATTTACTATTTCTTTTTGTTCTGGATTTTTTTCTAATTCTAATAAATCAGATTCGAGTTTTGTTATAATTTCATCACTTTCAGACAAAAAAGTCTGCTCAAGTTCTAATTGGAAGTCTTCCATCATAAACTAATCCCCATTTTTTCTTCAAATTCGATAATATTTTTTGTTTTGCCATAAAAAACTACTTTTTCTTTAGGATAATTTAGAGAATTAACCAAATAATCACAAAAAAAGTACAAAGTTTGATAGCCAAAAAAATCAACTTCTAAAACATCATTTAACTCAATAACCACATTTTCATACTTTTTCTTATCAAAATCAAAAGTTTTTAATTCATTATAAAAAACATCGAGATTATCTTCTGTTAGTTCTCTTCCAAGTTTTATATATAACTTATTGTCATTTTGTCTAATCAATTTTTTCCTCCAGAAAAAGTAATTAAAATATATTCCAAATAATTTTAATATTAATAATTAAATATTTCAAGTCATTGTAACATTTTATTTAAAATACCTAGATTAATCAGATTATTAAAGAATTATTCACTTCATCTTAAGAAACAAGGGGTAGCTACTCTGATCTATTCTCAGTTTTAATTTTTATCAATATAACTGAGAAAATCTCACACACCCGTTAAACGAATGCAGGCGACTGTGCAAAAAACACAGAGAAAAAGAATTTTGGATATATTTTTTCCCTGCTTCCAGTTATCAATTTACATTATTTTTTTTACCATGTAATTATTTATTCCTTCTATATTCAATTTTAGCCTATACTCTTGTAATTTAGCATAAGTTATACCTTCAATTACAACTCTATAATATGTTTTTAATAAATTAACTTCTTTTATTGAAACATTAATATTTTTTTCTTTTAATTTATTTAACAAATTGTTAGCTAGTTCTTCATTACTAAAAGAAGCTACTTGAATATTATATTTTTCTTCAACCTTTCTAGGTTTACGATAATGATTTTTTCCTACTTCAAGTAAAACAATTTTTACATTCATAGTACCTGTTTTCATTAATCCAAGTTGTTCGGCTGCTGCCATTGACAAGTCAATTATTCTATCCTTTTTGAAAGGACCTCTATCATTAATCCTAACTACTGTTTCTTCATTAGTCTCAAGTGAAATTACTTTAACAATACTGCCAAAAGGCAATGTTTTATGAGCTGCTGTTAGTTCATAAGTATTAAAAACTTCTCCATTTGCAGTTTTTCGACCATGAAAATTAGGACCATACCATGAAGCAACGCCAATTTGTTCAAAACTAAATAAATTAAATCCAAAAAAGAATATTAAACTAAAGAAAAATAAAATTTTTCCCATTATAAATCCCCTATAACTAATTTTTAACTCAAATTTAGAGTTTTTTAAAGTATCGGAATTAAATGATAATTTTTTTAGATGAAGTACGATTATTTTTTTGTAGATTTTTTAATCGATTTCTTATAATCTTCAATAGTTTTAACAAAATCACCAATTACAATTTTATCAATATTTGCTATATTAAAAAATAATTCTTTATTTTCTGTACCAAATTTAGAATTAAATATTAGAAAAGTAATAGTTTTTCTATCAATAATTGCTTCTACATCACTTTTTGATAGTTTAACTAATTGATTATAAATTTTTGACTTTTTTGATAGTTTTTTAACCTTTTCATTAATTATTTTTAGTTCTTGTTCAATTCCATCTTTTTTAAAGAATGATTTTTCAATTTTAAAATCAATATCATCATCAGGATATGGTTTTAAAAGAAAAAAATCATCTGGATAAACATAAATAAACTCATAGTAAAAATAATATTGCCCATTGTTAAAAAAAGTAAGAACTGGCTTTAAATAAAACTCCATTCTACCATTTGTTTTTTTTTCTAACTCGATCGACTCAGGAAGAGTTTTACAAGAAAATAATAAAATTAATATAAAAAAAATAAGAATATTTTTCATGATATTTATCGCCTATCTTAATATATAACACAGATTAATCAAATTGTCACGGATTGGCACAGATTAAATCATAACATATTCATGTAAATATAGACAACTGTATTTAATCTTTATGATTTTTAACAAATCAAAAACTTTTTGGTATAGATATACCTGTTTTGGGTCTGTCCCTTAGGGACAAACCCAAAATCTATTTTTTACCAACTTAATATATTCTTCTTGTTAAAAAAATTAATATGTATCACTAAAAATGGTTAATAGTTGGCATAACTATTTAAAAAGTTATCTACAAATTCATCAGCCAGCGTAATCTATGCCAATATCCACTAATCCGTGCTATCTATGTTATTGATTCTCCCAATTTATACAAATAAAACAACAATGTTTTTCCAGCCGCTTCTAAAGAATCGGAAGAACAATTTTTTACAATATCACCTTGAGTATGCCACCATTTATAATTTATATCAATCAAAAGCATAGCAGGAATATCTCTATTCACAAAAGGAGTATGATCACAAACAAAAAACGAGCCATCAAAGTTTACATTCCTTGAAAATTGTGGAAACTCAAGAAATAAACCACATTTCCAAATTTCTGTGAGTAAAAATTTACTTTCTAAAGTTACCAATGCCCCATAATCAACCTGATAAGTAGCATCCCTTCCACCAATCATATCAATAATTATAACCTCATCTGGCTTAAACTCAGTGAAGTTTTCTGCAAAATATTCTGCTCCCTCTGAAAAATTATACCCATCAATAAGTCCAATATCCTCAGCATCAAAGAAAACAATGCAAATAT
The DNA here is from genome assembly GCA_001829125.1 of Spirochaetes bacterium GWB1_27_13. GTDB lineage: Bacteria > Spirochaetota > GWE2-31-10 > GWE2-31-10 > MWDO01 > GWC1-27-15. The sequence continues at coordinate 5,585 of MIAN01000196.1, forward strand.
CATCCTCCAAAGGATATTTATCAAAAATTTGTAAAAATTCTAAAAATACTGCTGTTCCAGACCCACCGTCATTTATACCAGGTATCGGTTTATTTTTTAAATCTGGATTTTCTTCCCTATCTGCAATTATTCTACTATCATAATGAGTTCCAAGTAAAATCTTTTTCTTATTTTTACCAAAACCTTCAAATATATAGATTAGATTTATAAATTTTGTTTTTTTGCCGCAAAAATTAAAAAAATATTCTTGTTTATAAAATCTTGCTTTTGTTTTTGATCCAATATCAATAATATAATTTTCTAATTTAGTGTGAGCTAAACTATCTGGAATCCTTGGACCTAAAGACTCCATAAACTCAAGATGAGCAAAAGCTTTATCCCCATCAAAGATGTCAATGAAAGCGTCCTTTGATTTCTCCATTTTTTAACTCCAAAACTATTTTTTTTACACCTTTTTTGGAATAAGCATCAAAGGTTAAATCTTCGATATGGCTAATTAAAACCGATTCAAGCCCTCTTGCCCCAGTTTCTTTTTGTATTGCTTTTTTTGCAATGTATTCTATAACAGAATTTTTTATAACAAGTTCTATTCCATCAAGAATAAAATCATTTTTATATCTATCAATAACATTTTTTTTAAGAATTACAGCCATTTCATCAATATTTAATGCTGAAAAAGGGATTATTCGCTGAAATCTACCTACTAATTCTGGTAATAAGCCATAACTTTGAAAATTTGCAGTATTCTCAATTTCTGCTTCTGAATAATTAACTGCGATTTTATTTAATTCTTTTAAACTAACATTTCTTGTAAAACCTATTATATTGTTTGTGTCTCTTCCAGAAATTTGTTTAAAACCACTAAAAGCACCGCAACCAATAAAAGCAATATCTCGAGTTGATATTAAAAAATAATTCCCATATGTAGAATGACCAAATTCTGTTGATACTGGAATTTCTACTGACTCAAGCATTTTTAGTAACTCTCTCTGGACACCAAAACCAGTAACATCTTTTGTAGTACCAGCCCCAGCAAATAATGCACTATTATTACTCGAAGCGATTTTATCAATTTCGTCGATACAAACTATTCCAACAGATGCTAAATCAGGATCATAATTTGACGCATACAAAAGCCTCGTTATTATAGAAGAAACATCCTGCCCAACATACCCTGTTTCAGAATAATTTGTAATGTCAACAATAGCAGTAGGTATTTTTAGTAAGTCCTTAAATAATAATTCAACAAGATAAGTTTTACCGCAGCCAGTCGAGCCAATTAAAAGGCAATTTTGTTTTTTTGGAAGTGAGGCAGGGTCTATTTTATCAATATAAATCTTTTTTAACCTTCTTATATGCCTAAAAGCCATAAGACATAAAGCCCTAAGTGCCTTTTCTTGCCCAATATAGTTTTGATCTCTAATTAATTGACACAATTCCTCTGGCGTATGCTCTGGTATAGAATAAACGAAATCTTGAATCCTATGTTTCTTTTTTGTAAGTTCATCAAACATTGACAATTTTATTCCTCGATATAGCACAAATTATTCACCCGCCCAGCAAGTGCAGGTAGATTGTCACAGATTACACAGATTGAATTTTATGATCTCTAACAAACTAAAAACTATTTACTATTAATATTATAAGTTTTTTAAAAAAAATCAATCGATATTTGCAAATAATTTATTTTTAGTGGGATTTTTATTAAAAAAATTTAAAAATTACTAGAACTCAAAATTTATAACTTAGCAAAATAGGTGTGGTTAAACTAGCTGTTACCTTTCTGTTGCAATTGTTTTTGGTAAAATTGAAACTGTGGTTTCTGCTATCTTTACACTAGGATGAACTCCCTCGCTCGAAACGTAAAAAAGCGTAATCTGGATTATCTAGTATTTTAATTTTTTTGTCCACCAAACAAATAATCACAATTTTTTTATGATTATATTGTTTTATTTTTAATGGTTTGATGTATAGTTTAGAGATTACTCCCAATATCATTTATTAAATTGTTCAATAATATAATTTTCATCAAAAACAATCTCTTTCTTATTTTTACTTATTAAATCTATTTCGTAAAAATGACCATTGTAAGATTCAAAAAAAGCATATCTTCCGTTTTTAGATACTCTAAAAGATTTCATATCTAATTTATCATCATATAATGTTTCCATATTGTTTCCATCAATATCAATTTTATATACTGCTAAATTAAAAAGTTTATAAAGTTTATTTTTATAAATTCTATCTATTAAATTATACCCTAAGAAAATAATTGTATCATTTACAATATTAGGTTTTAAATTATTGCCATATAGGATATTAGAAACAGAACCATCGTTGATATCTATTTTGACAATTTTATCTACATCAATGTTGTTTGAATCATCCCTTTTATTAGCTATATCTTCATGTAAAGCAGTTAAATCAATATCTGAAAATATTATATATTTATCATTATTGGTTATACCAGGAGAAGTTGCATTAATAAATTCGTCATTACTAATTAAGGTTACTTTTTTAGAATTTATTTCAACTGAGTATACTTTAAACATACTTTTTACTTTTTGTTTCATTCCAAAAAAAATCTTTTTTGAATCATTTGAAAAAAAAGGGAAATAGCATAACATATTATTATATGTTAATTGAACAATATCCGTTCCATCGGATTTCATAATAAATACTTCTCTAGTACCACTACTTTTAAAATATTTGATAAAAGTAATAAATTGACTATCTATTGAATAACTAGGTTCAAAAACATTTTCTAAGATATTATCTTTATCTGTGAAAACTTTAAGTTTTTGGCTATCTCTATTATATTCAAAAATTCTACTTTTATAATTATATCTAATATCAAAAATAAGCTTTTCTCCATCATAAGAATACTTAGGATTAAAATCAGGATACATCATGAGAAGTTTTTCTTTTTCATCATTATTTTTCTTATTACAACAAACAAGTATTAAAAATACAAATGCAACTAAAAAATACTTATTGTTAAACATATAAATCCTCCAAATTAACGTTAATTATAATCAAGGATAACTAAAAAGGATATCTAAAACTGTCATAAAATTTATTTTCCATTTCCTGTAATCCTGATGCAGCATCCATTGACGCTTTATTAATTGTTATATTTATATTGTTATAAGTATTTTGTACCCCATCTGATACCCCACTAATAAAAGCTTTACCATAAAAAGTTACCATTCCTGTAAAAGAATATATTCTCCAATCAATTTGACTTCTTAATGGGATGTCTCGCATTTGATTAGTTTTTACATCATATGCTTTTATTGGTCCCAAAATAGATTTAGCAAACTGCCATGTAAGCCAATAGTCAGATTGCCTTATTTTAGCTGAATTTCCATTAGCCTCAATTCCCATTTTATCATGTGTATTAGCATAAGCATCTACTGTATTAACATATATATTTTTGTCCAATGTGGCGTTCTCATCTCCAAATTTATTATTATTATATTCTGGTCCACAATTTGAACCTTTGAAGATAATATAACCTAGCCACGTAGGATATTCTTTTGATTGTCGTGCTGCTTTATTCGCAAATTCTTCCGCCTGTGATTCTTTTGCATAATACTCATTAGTAAATCTTTTCTCGTCAGCAACTGCATCTTTGAATCTATTCCATTCCTTTACAGCTTTATCCACTACATAATCTTTTGCATCTATTATTTTTTCTTTTATTATATTCTTATCCTTTAACCCCGTAGGATCAACCCTATTCAAAG
>MIAN01000197.1 GCA_001829125.1 Spirochaetes bacterium GWB1_27_13
AGTATAAAAATATTGAAGAAAATATAAATTTAGCCGAAATTAAACAAGAGATAAATTTTTATCTTATGAAAAAAAATTGGATTTATGGGGATTTAAAAACTTTAATAAATAAAATAAAATATGCAATACAGACAAAAAATGAATTTTTATTAACTCAATATGTTTCTAAAACTGGATTTAAAGTCATTTTGTCCCAAAAAACCAACCAACAGAGTTGGGATTACAACGATTTGAGTATTGGAGAAAGATTTAGTGATAGAATTATTTTTTCTTCAAATCTTGAGGAATTTTCGAGTGACTCAGAGGCTTATTTAAAAACAGAAAATTGGAATTTTCCACAAATGACAATATGGTATTTTTATTTTAAAAAAGTAGATTATCCTTATGACGAAAAGATTAATGGGGGATGGGAATGGAAAGGCATATATTTTGGAGAATTATTTTAACTCTTTTTTATATATTCATCTTTAATGTGTTACTATTTTCTGTGAGTGACAATGTAGATTCTTTAAAGGGTATAAAAAAAATAACAGAGGATGCAAAAGTTAATGAAAACAAAGAGATTATCGACAACTCATCTGATATTGAATTTGATTCTGCAAGAGATGACAATATAGAAGATTTTGTTGATATTACTTATGAAGAAGCATATCTTTACGATGATAATCTTTCTGAAAAAACAGAAAAAGAAAAAGTAGATAACTTGTTTTATAATGAAGAGCTAAATAAAATTATTCCAGAAAACATACTAAATATCGTCTCTGCTCCTATAAACAAAAAAATAGAAAAATTAATTTTAAAAGAAAAAATCCCTCTAATTACAAACGAATATGTTGAAAAACAGTTAGAATATTTAACTGGAAAAAGAAAAGAATTTGTAATTAAAGCTTTAAATAGGGCAAAACCATTCATAAAAGAAATGAAAAAGGTTTTTAAAGAAAATGGAATTCCTGAAGATTTGGCTTATTTACCTTTAATAGAATCAGGCTTTAATAATTATGCTGTATCAAGAAAAGGTGCTACTGGAATGTGGCAATTTATGCCTTATACAGCAAGATGGATTGGTCTAAAAAATGACTCATGGGTTGATGAAAGAAAAGACCCTGTAATTGCTTGTAGATATGCCGTTAAATTTTTAAAATTTTTGTATGATAAATTTGGTGATTGGTATTTAGTTTTGGCTGCGTATAATCATGGTGGTGGAAACATAATGAAAGAAATTAGACGGGCAAATAGTAACAATTTTTATGATCTGGTGAAAAAAAAAGTATCACCAAGAGAAACAAGAGATTATGTCCCAAGATTTATCGCATCACTTATAGTTATTAAAAACGCAATGGATTATGGGATTGATTATACAGAAGAAGAATCCACCTATGATTATGTACATATTCCATTTACAACACCTATAAATCTTGTTGCAAAATACGCAGAAATTGATTTAAACGAACTATTAAAACTAAATCCAGCATTAAAAGCAGGGTTTACACCAGATAAACAGTATAAATATAATTTGAGACTTCCAGAAATAAATGCACAATCTCTTAATTCTAACTTTGAATTGTTACAAAAAGACTCAAGTATTTGTTATGTACCATATTTTATTAAAAAAGGTGACACTCTCTCTGGTATTGCACAAAAATATGGTGTGTCAATTAATGTAATCATGAGCATAAATAATTTGAAAGGCTCATTTTTATCAATCGGACAAAGAGTATTCTTACCTTTAAGAGCGTATCAAATAAATAAAAAGAGTTGAATATAATATCTTCTGAAAAGGAAACAAGGGGTATCTACCCCTTGTTTCCTTTTCTGTGTTATCCTGTGGCTAACAATTAAAAGGAAATTTTATGAAAAAAATTGTGTTAATTATTGCTATTTTTTGTTCTTTTTTGGTTTTTTCACAAGAAAAAGAGAATATTGATTGGATAAATGGTAAAATTTACTCATCAATATTTGTTTATGTGAAGAATGACTATGATTTTGCTCATAATCGCCTAAAAGAGATTGATATTGCAAGAGAAAAAGCCAAAGTAAATTATTATAGCATTCTAAAAAAAATAAATCTTTCTGAGTCAACTCCAGTATTAGACTATATAGAAAATACTGGTAATAAAAATAGAGATTTATTTTCTCTAATTGATAATGCTAGATTAAATAAGATAGAATACCCTAATATAAATACAATAAAAGTTACATATTACATCAATATCTATGGCGAAAACTCTTTAATGAGTATTGTTATGAATGAAAGAGATTTTTTTACTGAAGATTTAAAAGGATATATGGGTTTTATTTATGAAACAAATTATACAGGTGTAATAATTGATGCAAGGGGAAGTTTAACTTCTTTTGATGGAAAAAATGTAAAAGTAGAACCTTCGATGTTTGTTACTATTAAAGATAGTGAAGGTCGAATAGTTTTTAATCAATACAATGTTTTACCTTCTGTTATCAAAAATAAAGGAATGATTAGATATTCTTATGATGTAAAAGAAAATTTATCTGATAGAGTCGGCGAAAAGCCATTAAAAATTGTTGCTTATGGCACAGGAGACGGTTCTGGTAGTATAATAGTAGTTTCAGAAAACGACGCAAAAAGAATGCTTGCCTCCGAAAAAACAAGACAATCAATAAAAAATGGTAATATTGCAGTGATAATAGACCCATAGACCAAATCTAAGGTAAAGCAATGAAATTAGACCGTTTATTTGCTATAACAATGTTAATAATTAACAAAAAAAGAGTCAGTGCTTTAGAATTATCAGAATACTTTGAAGTATCTATAAGAACTATTTATCGAGACATAGATTCTATAAATATGGCAGGAATTCCCATTGTTTCTTATCAAGGCAAAAATGGCGGTTTTGAAATAATCGAAAATTTTAAGTTTGATAAACAACTTTTGACACCAAAAGAAATCACTTCTATTATAACAGCATTAAAAGGTGTTGGTAAAACACTTGGGGACGACAAAATCAATGCCACTATGCAAAAACTCCAGACTCTATTGCCGCAACAAGATGCTGATAATTACAATAATAAAAAAGATTTAATCATCGATTTTTCGCCATACATAAATAATAAGCAAAAACAAATTCTAAATATTCTAAGAGAAGCGATTGAAAAAAAATTATTAATTAATCTGGGTTATATGGATGCAAATGGGGAGCTCACAAATCGTTTTATTGAGCCTATGACTTTGATACTAAAAGGCAATGTGTGGTATTTTTATGGTTTTTGTAAAAATAGAGACGATTTTAGAATGTTTAGACTTTCGCGGATAAAAAAGATAGAATTAACAAACACTGTCTTTAAAAGAAAAGAAATAAACGAAGAAGATGTAAATTTTGAGGCATATTGGCAAAGGCTAAAATCTGTCAATTTAATTTTAAAATTTAATAAACGAATAAGGGTAAAAGTGGAAGATTTTTTTGAGTCAGAACATATAAAAGAAGATAACGATTATTTGATGGTTAATATAAATTTCCCAGAGGATGAATGGCTTTATGGTTTTATACTTAGTTTCGGTGGTGATGTTGAAGTTATTGCACCAGATTATATTCGTAATATAATAAAAGAAAAAGCAAAAAATATTTTAGAAAAATATTAAAACCTGACATAATGTTGTCAGGTTTAATTTGATATATTGGATTAGAAACTTAGCTATGTTTTATAAACAAAAATTTAATAAGTGTGGAGAATTTTAATGCAATATAAGACGATTAAAAAAAATGAAATGAAAATAATTGGTTTAAAAATTGTAACTACAAACGAAAATTATCAAAGTGTAAAAGATCAAAAAGATTTATGGGAAAGATTCTTTAAAGAAAATATTGGAGATAGAATTCCAAATAAACTAAATGCAGGCGAGGTTTTGGGAGTTTATACAGATTATGAAAGTGATTACAGAGGTAAATATTCTTTTGTAGTTGGATATGAGGTTGCAAACTTTAATAATTTGCCAAAAGATATGGTTGGACTAACAATACCTTCGGCAAAATATGCTTCTTTTAATAATGATGAACAAATAACTATTGATGTAAAAATTGGTAAAATTTGGCAGAATATTTGGGAGTCTCAAATTGAAAGAACATATAAATTTGATCTCGAAGTTTATGATTTAAAAACTTTTATGTCAACTAATCCAATTGTTGATATTTATATAGGAATAAAATAATTTTAGAAGGAGAATATTATGAAAGACATTATTGGTTTTTGTGGAATTAATTGTAGCAAATGTCCTGCTTTTGTAGCGACTCAAAAAAATGATGATGCTGAGAGGGAAAAAGTTTCCGAGATGTGGTCAAAGCAATTTAATGTTTCGATAAAAAAAGAAGATATTAATTGTAATGGCTGTATAGTTGACTCACCAAATCTTTTTAGCCATTGCAAAGTTTGCGAGATAAGAAAATGTGGTAAATCAAAGGGCATCGAAAATTGTGGTTATTGCGATAGTTTTGCCTGCGAGAAACTAACTGCTTTTATGGACATGGTGCCAGATGCAAAAAATAATCTTATGTCATTTAGACAAAATTTAAAATAAAGCATGAGGTTTACAAAAATAATATCTTAAATTTCTCACAGGGGACACAAAGGCATGGAGAATATGGAAAAACTCAAAACTTTTTGGGTATTATCACCTAAAATTTATATTTTTTTTGTATATAAATCTACAAAAGAAAGTTTTTTTTCTTAATTTTGTGTTCTTTGTGGCTTTGTGAGATATTTAAAAATTTTATATAATAATTATAGGAGGAATCTTTATGAAAAAAATCATTATTATAGGTGTAATTGTTTTAGTTGTTATTATCATTAGTGTTATCCTTTATTCTTCGATGGCTGGTGGAGCTTCAGTAGCTCAATTTGAAGACATAAAAGAGCCAAAAATAAACAATAAATCTTCTCAAAAAATGCTTGTAATAAAAGGAGTTGGACTTACAAACTTTAAAAACTCTTTTGGGGATCTTTTTGGTGCATATTATAAGATAAAAAATATGCCAAAAGACTTTAAAATGCAAACGCCAAAATCAAGATGGTTTGCAGATGTTAATACTTCAGATGACACTTGGGCATTTAGTGCAGGAGTTGCCATTCCTGATAGCATAAACGAAGTACCTCAAGTTAAACTAAAAGATGGCATTACATTAGAAATAGAGACTTGGGAATACGGCGAAGTAGCTGAGGTTTTACATATCGGTGGCTATGACAAAGAAACCCCAACAATTGAAAAACTCATAAATTTTATCAAACAAAGTGGTTATGAAATCGCAGGTCCACACGAAGAAGAATATGTAAAAGGGCCAATGCCTTTTATACCTTCTGATCCAAATAAATATTTAACAATCATTCGTTATCAAGTAAAAAAGAGCGAGGTTAAAAATTAAAAAGTGATATTTTCACAATAATTTCCTCAGTTCTGAAAAATAGAAAAATATTGAGTAGATAAATTAAATTGCTAAATACCGTTAATTTGTTGTTATAAGAATAATTAAATTGTATTTATAATTATTGGCACGGTTTGTGCTATATAAATGCAAAGTGAAAAATTATTATCTGTTAGAAATAAATTTTTACTCCTTTTTTAATTACTTATTTAAAGGCGTTGTTTTTTGAAGCACAACGCCTTTTTTAATTTTTCAATATCTTAATATCTATACTTGTGTAATTATTAAAAAGATAAAAGTCTCTATCAAAAGTAATAAATTTCCTACAAAATTCTTCAGCAAAAGCAATATGTAAGGCATCATTTATATTTTTAAAATTATTTATATTTTTTGATAAATTAATCGCCTTTTTAAGTATATTATAATCTATCTGAAATTTTACAAAATTTATAAAATAATTAGACCATTCTTCAATAAAAACATTGTCAGATTTTAACTTATGTAAAACAAAAATAAACTCATTAAGAATTAACGGAGATAAAATAAGTTCTTTTTCTTTTATTAAATTTTGAATTAAATTTGCAGAAACTTCTTTTTTATCCAAATCTATATTTGTAATAGAGTATATTAGTATGTTTGTATCAACTAATGTCATTATTTACCTCATTTGCTATTAAATCTATATCAAAATCACATTTTTTAGGTGAATAACTTTTAGTTTTCTCCAAAAGAGAATTAAATTTATTTAATAAATCGGAATCTGTTGTTTCTTTTGCTTTCTCTTCCTTTAATATAATAACTTTTACAGTTTCATTAAGATTAATCTTAAAAAAATCTGGAATTTTTATTGCCCCGTTATATACTTTTGTTTCAAATTCAATTGCTTCCATAAAATTCTCCCACAATTACAATTTAAGCTTACAATAATCTTTTGTCAATTTTTTTTCATTGCTTTTTATAACACAGATTAATCAGATTGTCACAGATTACACAGATTTTTAACCACCAACTATCCGCTTAAACTCTGGGTCATCGTAATACTCCGCCCAATCTCGGTCTTTTTGACAATACTCTTTCTTTTCTGACTCGATTTTAATAATTTCTTCCAGATATTTAAAAGCATTTTCTTTATCTTGCAATAAGGCATAAACACAAGCAATGTTGTACAAACAGCTGTATTTTTCTATTTCTTCAGATTTTTGGGAATTTTCTAATGCTTTATATAATAAATCTTTGTTTTTTGTTAGACGATAGTATCTTGTATAACAAATTGAAAGATTATAATAAGCGTTAGAATAATTATTATTTAACTCAATAGCTTTTTCACATTTTTTTATAGATTCTTCATATAAACCAATTGCTTTAGTTTTATCTTCGTTTTCAATCAATTTGGCATAATTAGATAAAGCACTTCCCAAATTATTCATAATATATTCAACAAAAAAATATTTTTTATCTAATGCTAATTGATAATACTCAAAAATTTTTTCGTATAAAAATTTTGCTTTATTTTTATCATCATTTTCAATTAATTTCGCAATTTTTTGAGAATAAAGTCCAAGATAAAAATAAAAATCGCCATCGTCTTTTTTTAAATTTTCAAATTTTTCGAGATAAATCAATGCTTTTTCGCTGTTTTTATTATTAATCAAAGCATTTATGGTAAAATCAAGATAATCATAATTATTTTGGTCTAAATCAACTGATTTTATTAGATACTCAACGCCTTTTTCTTTATCATCATCATTATTATATAAAAATTTACCATATTCAAACCAAGATTTTGGATTATAGTTATGTAGGCTAATAAGTCTTTCAAATTCGTTTTTTGCTTCGTTTTTTTGCAATTTATCATTAAATTCTATTGCTTTTTTTAAAATAGAGTCAAAATCATAGATATTTAATTCTTTAATATAAGAAGTAAGAGTATTATAGCTTTCGAGTTGTTTTGATAGCAAATTTTTATATTTAGCCTCTTCATCAACAAGAATCATTTCTCTAATAGCCATTGATGGATGATACTCAATTACTATTGGTTTTCTCTCCGAGTTGCCAGAGTTGTAACAATCGCCCATGTCTTTTTTTATTGCTTCCAATCTTTCGTCTAATGCAAAAGAAATATTCTCCCCACCAAAAAGAGGAATAGGGGACAGAGCAAGGATAATATTTATATTTCTATCGCTATATTTTCTTATCGAGGTATATGCTTTTTTAATACCTTCGTAATTTTGGTCGTTTATATTAAAAACTAAGACAACAACATCGGCTATCTGATGTGACGAAATCCCCCCAATATCCGAAAAACCAGTCCTTGAGTCAACTAAACTAAAAGTAATTCCTTTTTCTTTTTCTAATTCTTTAATTTTTTCTTTTAACGAGTTTATAAAATACGAACCGTTTTTATTTCTATAAATATCAAGCCAATTTATATTAGAAAGTTTTTTTGTATAGGACTCATCGTTTAAACCTGCTGGCATTACATAAATATCACCTTCGTTTTCGTTAATTTTTTGTGCCTTAAAGTAAAACCCATCGAGTGAGGGGGTGTCACCAGTTTCAAGGTATTCAGTCAGATAATCAACAAAGCCTTTAGATTTATTTTCATTTTTAAATAAGTCAAAATTTTCAAAACCCGGTGCTTCTAAATCAAGGTCTATCAAAAAAACGCTTCTTTTTGACCTCGCCAAAGACCTCGCAGCGTTTAGTAGAGTCATAGTCCTACCAACCCCACCCTTATATGAGTAGAATGTTACAAATATCATAGTTTTACCTTAATTTAATAATTTTATTTACCAACTATTGCCATTTTTAGTAAAATCCTCTTCAAAATTACTTTTTTTAGCAATCTTTTCTTTATTTTGAGAATATTTTTCTTCTTCTAAAGATTTATTTTTATTTAACAACTCAAAAAACTTTTTTTTATCATTTTCGCCAATATTTTTAATATTACTAATTTTTTCGACAATTTTCTTAATATCATTATCATTTACTTTGTTTTCTTTAATTATAGATAGAATAAAATAAACTAATTCAACTAACGAATTTTTTTCATAAAAATATTCTTCATATATTTTTTTGCCTTTTGGTTTTAAAAAATAAAAAGAATTTTTGCTAAATTTTTCTCTACCTATCAAAAGATAATCTTCCAACTCTTTTGTTAGATTACACAATTGATTTTGTTCTATATTTAATAAATCAGAAAGCATTTTTGATTGAATATTGTTGTTATTATATAATAATTGTAATATTTTAATATTTAATTGACTTTTTTTGATTGTTTTAACCAAATCTGATGTTTTATATACATCTTTTATAATAATACCAATTTTAGCAAAAGCATCCCAACCATTAACAATTGACACAACATCCTCAAATTTAGCTTTATCACCCCAAAAGAAAAAAGAATGAAACTCAAGGATTAAAGATACGAATTCTTCAATTTTTGTATTATTGAGTTCGATAACTAATTTTGAAAAATAATCTGTTATAAGACTATCAAGAGCCTCAAATTTTAACAAATTCTTTTCTTCAACCGCAGAATAAGATTCAGAAATCCATTCATTAAAATTTTTGTGTAGTATAAATGAATAATATTCACCTCTTACCATAAAACACCCTCTATAATTATCGTCTTATATGAATAATAAATGAATAATAAAAATAAGTCAATAAATTTTATTCTTTTGTCAAATTTATCAAATGAAAACAAATATCACATTGATTATTTTTATATTTTTCACATCTAATTTTTTTTATTCTATCTTCCTCACGAGATTTTAGAGGTAAACTATAAAACGATTCATATTGTTCATTAAAAATATATCTCATCCAACAACTATTGCAAAAAAATACAATTGCATTTACTTCTTCTTTAATAGTTTCGCTTCGCAAATGAAAATCCGTCACATTATCACTCATCGCTGTAACAAATATTAAATTTGCAAATGTTTTACTAAAAACATTTCTTACATCTTTATTAAGAAAATCAAGACAAATAGAAAGTCCAATTCTACCAATAGGAGAATCAAGTAAATTTATTTCTCTTTTTATGCCAATACCTTCGTTAAAATCCTTATTTTGATAAATAGTTTCAAATTTTTGTCGAATATCTTCAATTTTTATCTTTTTTATCTTATCAGAAGTAAATTTAAAAGGTTGCGATTTGTATTGTTCTAATATAACTTTTCCAGAGAAATCTATAATCCTACTTATATTATAATATTTATTTTCGATAGAAAAATGAAAACTACCCGCAATTATGAGTTTTATCGTTCTTTTTTGATTTTTTTGTAATAAATTTTGCCTTATACAATCCAATAACTCGCTATCAATAGTGAGTTCTGGGAATATAAGAATATCAATACAATCATTTATACATTTATCTATAATTTGAACAATCTTTGTCTTAATTATTTCTTTTGATTTATCAGCAATGCCAGTAAATATAAAATTAATATCTTCTTTATTTATAATACTATTTTCGTTTGTAAAAGTTTTAAATTGATAATCAATTTCATTATAAATTGAAGAAATAACAATTTTTAACTCTGTTTTTTTACTAAGATCATTAAATAAGAGTTTGTTTTTATCAAATAAATTCTCAATTGTAAAATTATATTCTAATTTATATTTATTAATTACTATACAATTTGATAAAAGCCTATTAATATCAGTAAAAACATCTTTATTATAAATATAAAGCAATTTTTTGTTATTTTTAATCAAACTACCATTAAATGGAAGTATTTGACAAGTTGTATTAAATAAATTATTTTTAATTTTTATATCAAGATAAAAATATTTATTAAAATTCTTCAAAAAATAATTATTCTCATTATCAATAATTAAATCATCTACTATTCTAAAAAAAGAAACTAAAAAAGTAAAAAAAGTTTTTTCGTCCTTAAAATAATAATCCAAATTTTTATTAAGAGAATAATTCATGTGATTGTCAAATATTTCAACAATTTCAATTTTTTCTACAATATTAAATATTCTCTCAAACCACCTCTCCCCAACTAAATACAAAAAGCAAAAAGTGTTGATAAAATCGTTTTTCGTTATATAATTTTTAATTTCTGTTAATTGATCGATTGATAATTGATTATCCATATTCACACGGCCTCAAATATTTTTACTAAAAAGAGATTTTTTTTGCAAGTAAAATTTATAGTAAATGTAATTTAACATTTGTTAGAATACCACATTAAATTTTTTAGTTTTTTTCTAATTGAAAGTAATTTTTTTACCGAATTAAATAGAGGGATTATTCCCATAAAATTTATTTTATTTTTGGATGAACTATGAAGTATAATTATTTTTTTTATGTTTTTTTATTTGTCTTGTTTGTTTCGTGTAATTCGACCTCATCAAAACTGATTATTGCAAAATATGACTCTGGGATTGTTAATTTAGAAGATGTCATTGATTCTTATAGAATTCTTTCTGATTCTGATAAATCTAAAATTAAAACTAAAGATGAATACTTTAGATTTGTTAGAAAAGTTGCTTTAGAAAAAATAATCATTGATAATGCAACCAAAGACGGTTTACTAAATGATGCAACCTTTATGTCAAAGTTGGAAGAGGCAAAAACAAATGCAAGTTATGACATTCTAAAAAAGAAAAATGTTTTAGATAAAATTAATATAACAGAAGCAGATTATAATAAATATAAAAAAATTTATGAAGTTTATCAAATTGTAAAAAGAAATGATATTCTTGATACAAACAAATTGGAGCAATCAAAAAAATTCCTTACAAAGCTTTCTAAAGAAATAAAAGACTTGGCGTCTTTTAAAGAAGCGGCAAAAAAATACTCTGATGATGTCACTGGTGCAAGCGAAGGTTTTGTTGGTAAAATCAGACTTGGTATAATGGAAGAAGAAATTGATAAGGCTTTAGAAAATATTTCTATCGGAAAAGTATCTGGGGTTGTAGAGTCAAGCGTTGGTTATCATATAATTTTTGTAAATAGTATCGAACAAATTTCTTTTGATGACCTTCTAAAAGATAAAAATCTTTATGATATGATTTATAAACAAAAAGAAGAAAAACTTGAGAATGATTGGTATGATTCTTTATTGAAAAACCCTGCACTCAAAATTGATAAAAAAGAAATGAAAAGCAAAAAAGAAGACGATACACCAATAATTACATATAAAGATAAAACAATAACAAGAAAAGAAGTTTTAAAAACAGTTGATAACCTAAGACAGGGTGGGGCATTCCCAGAGCCAACAGAAGAAGAATTGTATAGCCTTGTTAAGAATATGGGTTTAAACTTAATTTTACAAGACATGGTTAAAAACGAATCATCAGATGGCTCAAAAGATTTTAAAGAAAAGCTAGAAAAAGAAAGAAAATTCCTAATTATAAACGAATATTTAGATAAGCATGTTAAAATGGCTGATATTAAAGATGAAGACATTAAAAAGTTTTATGATGAGAATATAAATACTTTATTTACATTCAAAATGGATGACGGTAAAATATATACACAAGATATGGAAGAAGTAAAAAAATTTATAATGCAAAAACTCGAAAGTAAATATATCCAAGATGCAAGATATGACTTGTATAGAAAACTTGTTGATGAGGCTCACCTAAACATCGATGATAAAATACTAAGTGTGTTGATAGAAAAAATAAATAAGAAATAAACACTTAGACCTGTTTGGTTTTAAAGACCTGACAGGTCTTTTCTTTCCCAATTTGATTGATCTTACCATAAAATGTTGACTTTTCAAAGTAATTTAAGTATATACTTAGCAAATAATTTCGGAGATTAGTAACAAAATGGAAATAATTGAAGGCTATCATGGCACGGATTATAATAACTTTCAAAATATAAAAAATAATAATTTTGTTATTAATTACAATAGAGACCAATGGTTAGGAAAAGGTGTCTATTTTTTTATTAAAGATTTTAATAATCCTATATCAGATGCAGAAAACTGGGCTATTGCAGAAAGTTGGGATAATGACAATAAAATAAGAAAATATGATAAATATATAGTTATAAAAGCCGAAATTATTAAAGAAGATGAAAATAAAATTCTAGATTTAAGAAATAATGATGGATTGAAAATATTTAACTATTATAGAGGTTTATTTATTAATTCTCTAAAAGAAAATAAACTTCTTGCTAAAAGAGAATCTGAAAATATAGATGAAATTACTGATGCAGTTATATTTGAAAGTATGAAAGAAAAATTAGGTATTGATATTATAATTAATCAAACTTATATAAAATTTACAACAGAACGAGTTCGTAACATAAAATCATTAGTACCAAATACAGTCATTATGTCAGTATCTAATATAAAAATTATTAAAAAAGAAAGTATTATTAAAATAGGTGATGGTTTTGTTCCAAAAAAACATAGTAAAATATAATAAACTAAACATTTTTATAATTATATATTTACTTTTTTTGAAAAAAATATTAATATTTTTATATTGATAATTGTGTCAAATTGTCTCTATACCTTAAACGCGTTATTGCTGTGAATTTGTTTGTATAAAAACAAATTGCAACTAATGCTAATATTAATTATTTATTGACCTTTTAGAAGCGTTTAAGTATATAACTATAAAATTTTACAATAATGGGTATTTATATGAAATTTGAAGAAATGAAAAACAAGATTGACAACATTTTTAAAAACTATTCTACTGAAGAAATGATTTCTGACTTGGAAAAATTTGGATATACTTTAGAAAAAGTAAATTCAGAAGACCAAGCAGGTTTTTATATTGATGAAAAAGAAACTTTAATTCATTTATTATCTACTCAAACAGAATATAGCAAACCGTTTAATTATGATAAAATTAAAAATGATAAAAGCGAATATAATACCAAAGATGATTACTCGTTAGCTGCATGATAAATAAAAGCATTTTAAAATTTGAAAATTATTTTATTAATGAGATAACCTTTTCTAAAAATGAAGAATTTAACATAAAAAATCCAATTGAGTTAGATTTAGACTTTTCTTATAATTTTACAGAAAAAGAAAATAAAACATTTGTTAAATTAACTTTAAAAATATTTGATGAAAATTATATACAAAACCAAAAACCATTTTTTATGAAAGTATCAATTACTGGTATTTTTCAGATTGAAAATTATGATACAACTAATAAAGACCATAAAAATTTAATATCAAAAAATACTCTTACTATTTTATTTCCTTATTTGAGGTCTACTATAACTCATATATCATTAGAGGCTCAAATAAATCCTATTATAATCCCTCCAATAAATATACAAAGTTACTTTGAAAAATAAATAAGAAATAAACACTTAGACCTGTCAGATTTTAAAGACCTGGCAGGTCTCTGTTTCATTTAGGAGATTTTTTTGAAACATATTGATATTTTGATCCACGCATTATGTTTATTATCTGGGATTGTGGTAGCATTGTTGGGATTTTTGCTTTATTTTAAATATAAGGCAAAAATATTAAAAAATTATTCTTTATTTATCTTGTCTACTACTTTTACTGTTGCTGCAACAACTTTAAAAAACTATATTTCTTACAACACAAGTTTAGTCGAAAATCCATTATCACAAATTATATCTATACTGATTTTTGAAATATTTCTTTCTTTAATTAATGTTACATTTTCATTATGTGCTTCTGAGGTAATAAGAAAGCCATTTTCTATTAAAAGTAAAATTTTGGCTTTTATGCCTTTAGTTTTTATTTTAATTTCTGTCATAACTCAATTTTTCTATTCAACTGGTAAAGATAAGATTATAATTTCTCCTCTTATCGTAATTTACTTTATGGTAATTTTATTTTTACTTTTTTTTAGTTTTATTTTTTATAGTATCAGGATATTCATAAGTCTAAAAAACATCGATAATTTTGATTTAAAGAGATTTTTAAAAGTTGTCGCTTTTTTATTTATTATTTATATACCAATTCAGACATTAATTATTATTTTTAATAAGCAAGCGATAATTATATTTCTTTCAAGGAATATATTTTATTTTGTAATTAATATTGTAAGTATTGTTTTTGCTGCCAAATATTTTTTTATAAAAACACCAACTATAATGGATAAAATAGAAATCACTGATTATTTTATCAATAAATATTCTATTACTGATCGCGAAAAAGAAATTATCGAACTTATTTTAACTGGGCTTTCTATTAAAGAAATTAGTGGTAAACTCGATAGGTCTTTTAAAACTGTTAATAATCATATCTACAACATATATCGAAAAACCAATATCAGTAGTAAAATCGAATTGCTTAATCTAATAAAAGAAAATATGGTGTAAAAATTTTATTAATTTATATCAATAATAATATTCATTCTATACCTTTTAAAAAAGAATCTTTATTATTTTTCCACCAATTCTCTTTGATTTCCTCAGAAAGTTCCCATGCGTCATTTTCTGTTAGTTCACTTTTATTAATTTTATCTTCAATATAGAGTAAGTCTATAATTTTTTGGATATATTTATACTGACAATTGTCCAAATTGTCAATATATACCTTAAACGCTTATCCCTATTAATTCATTTGTATCAAACAAATTACAAGTAATGTCAACTCTATTATTTATTGACCTTTTAGAAGCGTTTAAGTATATTTTCAATATAATTTTTAGGAATTTTTATATTTAAAAAATCATTCTCTATAAATACTGTATTCATAAAATACCTCTTTTTATTAATCAAATAAGACTCGTTTTTTTTTGGCATATAATCTTACAATCCATTTTATTGTAGGATTTTTGACAAACTCAACTCGTTTGATTATAAATCAATTGTTATGTAAAGTCAAATTATTTACTTTTTTTACTATATAGGATAAAATACCTATTGTTTATTAACCTAAAATCTATTACTATCATAATAAATTTAATCTGTATAATCTGTGACAATCTACATATACTCGTTTGCGGGTAAAAAATCGGTGTTATATAAAGGAAAATTATTTATGAGAAGAATGTTTTTTTTGCTTATAGTTTTTATTTTATTTTTACAAAGTTGTTCCATTATAAAAAAAAGTGACAAACATGTTAAATCTTTTAGTTACAAATTATCTAATGATATTACAATAACTCATACTGGGATTGTAAATCTTTTTTCACTAGAGTTTATTCCTTTTAGCTTTAGGATAGATTACAAAGATAAAATTATATATGTAGACCCATTTTTGGTTTCTGATATAAAACCAGCTGATTATATTCTTATTACACATTCTCATGCAGACCATTTTTCACCTTCTGATATAAAAAAATTGATCAAAAAAGACACTAAAATTATATGCCCAAAAACTGTTCAAAAAAATATTCTGGAAGAATCAATATTAGTTAAACCTGATGACATACTTGAGTTTGATAACATTAAAATTGAGGCAATACAATCCTATAATACAAAAAAAGGATTTTTAGGTTTAATTGCCCATCCCAAGTCTGATTTGAATACTGGTTTTGTAATTGATTTGGATGGAATAAGGCTCTATTATACAGGAGACACAGATTTTATACCCGAAATGAAAAATTTAAAGAATATTACGCTTGCTTTAGTTCCTTTGGGTGGAGATAATTTGACTATGAATTATAAGGATGGTGCTTTGGCAATAAATACTATAAAACCTTTAATTGTAATACCAATTCATTATGAGATTGGAAAAAATATTGCAAAAAATTTTAGCAATTTAGTTGATAAAGATATTAAAGTCGAAATTATTGAAGAATAATTTAATAATTAAATATTAGGAGGATTATTTTTATGTATAGCATTCAAAAAAATCAAATTGAAAAAATAGAAAATCAATCTATTTACATTGTTGGAGGAATATTCACAATTATTGCATTAATTGGTATTCTACTTGATGTTATTATTGGTAATATAACTGGCGGTAATTTATTAGCATTACCACAGAGTGCTGTTGATCGGTTTATTCAACTTCAACAAAATCCATTACTTGGGCTTTACAATCTTGATTTTTTAAATATTATCAATCAAATGATTATGATAATAACATATTTTGCACTTTTTATCACTCACAGTAAAACCAAAAATCCTTATGCTCTACTTGCTTTTATTATTTTTATTATAGGTAGTACAATATTTGTTACAAATAACGTTGCTTTACAAATGTTAGAACTTAGTAATAAATATACCTCTTCTGTAACAGAATCTCAAAAACTTCTATTCGCAGCCGCTGGAGAAGGATTGCTAGCAAGAGGTGCTCATGGTAGTCTTGGAGTTCTTATTGGATTTGCATTACCTAATATAGCTGGTATTATTATGTCTTTTGTAATGCTAAAAGAAAAAGTTTTTGGTAAATTAAATTCTTATATAGGAATAATAGGAAGCTTTTTGATGACGATTTATGTTGTCCTTGTTGCAATTGTTCCTTCTGTTAAAGGTATGGCAACTCTCTTTGCTATGCCAGGTGGACTTTTATGTATGACATGGATGATTATGTTTACTATTAGGTTTTTTAAATTAGGATTTGCAAAAAAATAATTTGGAGGATTTTATGGGTCCAATTGGACATTTATCTATTGGTTTTGCGACAAAACGGTTTGCTCCAAAAATACCATTATGGATATTATTAGTATCTTCATGGTTTATTGATATAATTTTTATGATTTTTGCCTTTCTTGGAATAGAAGGGATGGAAAATCTAAAAAAAGCAGGGTCTGTCCCTTCTCCTCTATCACACGGACTTTTTATGGCTTTAGTTTGGTCTATATTAGCCGTTATAGTAAGCTTTTTAATATCAAAGAATAAAAAATATAGTTTAATTATTGGTTTAGTTGTATTTAGTCATTGGATATTAGACTTTATTGTCTGGTCTAATCAATTTTTATTTTTTGTAGGGAGTCCTCAAGTTGGATTTGGCTTATATGATAAATTTTTATTTAATATTCCTAATGGGATGATTATAGCAAGCTTAGTCGAATTTGCTTTATTTATTCCATGTTTGATTTTATACTTAACTTATGTAATTAGCAAAAGAAAAAAAGAGGGGCAGATATAATATGAATATACTTTATTTTTTAGATGAAGACAATAAATCAAAACTTTCTGATGATTTAAAACTTAAAATCAATAATTTAGCTAATAATAAAGGACATAAAATTGAAATTATTGAGGTTAGTAAAAATGATGTGCTACCTTGTAGTGGCTGTCTTAATTGCATAATGAAAGGTACAGGAGAATGTTGTATCAAAGATTTAATGTTTGAAATTAATAAGAGAATAATTGATATTGATATAATATTTTATATTACTCCAATAATATTTGGTCAATATTCTTCTACTATAAAAAATATTACAGATAAATGTATGACTGTAAAAATGAAAAATATACCAACCTTTATTGCAATAGGTTATGGAGAAGACTTAAATAATGATGAATGTCAAACTTTTATAGATATTACAAAAAAACATAAAGGAGATGCAAATACACTTCACCCTTTAATAAAAGAAAAATTTGAAGTATTTATAACTAAATCAATAGATGATAATAAATTAATTTGTGAAAAAATTAATAAATTGATTTAAATTTGGGAGAATGTTATGAAAAAAATTTGTTTTATAAATGGCAGTTTAAGAGGAGAGAAGGCTTCTTCTTTAATATTTATTAATGAAATTAATTTCTTATTAGGTGATAAAGAATATCAAAAAGAGTTTATAACAGTAAAATTAAGAGTAGATCAAGGTTATTCAACCGAAATATTGGATAAAATTAGAGAATCTGATGTTATTATTATCGCTTTTCCATTATTTAGCTATTGTCTTCCCGGTGGTTTAATGAGGTTGTTAGAAGAATATTATCTATACATTAAAAATTTAGGAATTAATGAAAATGCTAATAAACATGTCTATGCTATTGTAAATAGTGGTTATCATAATCCAAAAATCAATGATGAGTCCATTTGTGTTATAAAAAATTTTTGTAATAGACTTAACTTAATCTTTAGATTTGCAATTCAAATTGGATGTGGACCTGTAACAATTATGACAAAATTTATTGATTTTAAATATAAAAAGGCTTTTAAAACTTTGGCAAATGATATAAATAATAATGGAATAGAACAAACTGATAATATTTATATTACTCCTATTCTACCAAAAATACTTATGGATACAATTAGACTACAATTAGATAAAAATGCTCTCAAAAAAGAACAAAAAAGGAGAATAAAATGAACGATTTTACTACTAAATTGGCAATTTCAGGTATATTATTTATATTAATGTTTATTTTGGGAATTATTCTTACAATAAACGGCAAACCATATAATGCTATTTTAACAACATTTCATAAATTATTGTCATTTCTAACATTAGTATCAATAATAGTTATAGTTTTTAATTTATTCAAACTTGTTAATATAAATAATATTCAATTAGTTTTAATTGTAATTTCTGTAATTCTTTTTTTAATATCTTTTATTTCAGGAGTTTTTTTGATTTCTTTAAAACAAATTAATACTATAATATTATATATTCATAGAATTGCTCCAATATTAACAGTTATATCAACAATTTTGACAATTTTATTTTTAAATAAAAAAATATAAATCGGAGGATTCAATATGTATGAATTAAAAACTATAAATCTTGGTGTGAATTGCTATTTAATTAAAACAAATTCTTTTTTTATCTTAATTGATACTGGCTTTTCTAATAAAAGGGTAGAATTAATAAAAGAATTAGAAAAAGCAGGATGTAAATATGGGAATCTTAAGCTTATCATTTTAACTCATGGAGATACAGACCATACTGATAATGCTGCTTATATTCGAGGGCGATTTGGAGCAAAAATTGCCATGCACAAAGATGATGTTGGTATTGTTGAAACTGGAAATATGCAGTATAACAGAAAAGAAAAACCAGATAAAATTGCTTTTATTTTCAAAATACTTACGGTGATTTTTTCATCTTTTATTAAACCTGATAAATTTGAAAAATTCTCTCCAGATATACTTTTTGAAGATGGGTTTGATTTATCAGAATATGGTTTTGATGCAAAAATAATACATATACCAGGGCATTCCAAAGGCTCAATTGGGGTTTTAACAAATGATGGAAACTTTTTTTGTGGTGATTTGGTATACAGTGCTTTTGGTAAACCATCTTCTGTTTTTATCGATAACTTGGTTGATTACAATAACAGTATTGATAAAATAAAAAAACTAGATATTAAAATATTTTACCCAGGACACGGTAAAGAATTTTTAGCAGAAAAGTTTTTTAATAATAAAATTAACTAGGAAAGTTATTATGAAAAAAGAAATTTATTATTTTTCTGGTACTGGCAACTCGTTAGTTGTAGCAAGAAATATTGCAGAAAAAATAGATGCTAAATTAACGCCTATTTCAAGTGTTATTGATAAAGAAAATATTGAAATCGATGCAGATGTTATTGGAATAATATTTCCATTTTATTATCTTAACTCAACTGGTATGCCACTTATAATAAGTAGGTTTATAAAAAAATTAACAAACATAAGCAAAAAGTATATATTTGCTGTATGTACTTATGGTGGTAGTCCATATTTAGTAATAAAAAACCTTTCTAAAATTATTGAATCTTCTGGAGGTAAACTTGCAGCAGGATTTGGAGTCCACATGCCTCAATGTGCTTTTAAAAAACCATTTGAAAACAAAAAAAAGATACTTGATAAAACTGAAAAGAAAGTCGATATTATTTGTGAATATATTACTTCTCAAAAAAAAGGAAGATATGAAACAGATAATATATTCGTAAGATTAATAGTTGTTCTAATTCGTCCAATTGCAATAAAAGAAGGATTAAAATCTTTTAAAAAATTAGCAAAACTTCCAGATTCATCTAATCTTAGTTTTGAAGAACTAATTTTATTATCAGATAATAGCTATTATACAGATGAAAAATGTAATGGTTGTGGAATTTGTTCAAAAATTTGCCCTGTTAATAATATTAAAATAATTAATAATAAACCAGTATGGCAAAATCATTGCGAAAACTGTTTAGCTTGTTTTAATTGGTGTCCAAAAGAAGCCATTCATGGTGGAATAGCACCAAACGAATATAAATATCATCATCCAGATGTAAAACTATCTGATATGTTGAGACAAAATTAAATATTTTATAATAATAAAAAGAGGTGTATTATGAAAACTAATTTTTTTTTGATTGCTTTTCTTATAGTAATCATTTTTGCAACAGCAAGCTGTGTACCTGGTGATGGCAAACATACAGCCCAAAAACCAGCAGGTTTTTTTTGGGGGATGTGGCATGGTTGTATAGCTCCGGTTTCTTTAATTATTGGTATCTTTGACAAAAAAATAAGGATTTATGAAACCAATAATAAAGGGTGGACTTATGATTTGGGATTTTGTATCTCAATTATATGTGGATTTGGTGGATCAGCTTTATCTCGTAGACGGAATAATAACAAAAATTGTTGAGAACGGATGACTGAAACAATACAAAGGAAAAAAAATTTATAAGAAATAATCTCTACATATTTTACTCAAAAGTCGCAATATAGAGTTGTTCTACCTTTGTACGAGCCCATGGTGTTCGACGTAAAAATTTGAGGCTTGATGATATACTTGGATTATGTGTAAAACATCGGATAGTGATCATCTCACCAAGGTCTTTCCATCCGTAATATCCTTGTAGCCTTTTCAATATCACTTCAAGTGTCAAAGAATCAAGAGGATCATTTGACGTTTGGATTGGTTTAAGATCAGACTCATTAAGCATAGCGGTCTCCATTTATAAAATCATTGAAATCTTAATATATATCAACTATTTTTAGAGATATTTATTAAATTTTTTTTAACGCGAAGTTCACGAAGAAATACAAGAAAAATACTTTTTTTCAATTAAATCTTCGTGAAATTTCGTGTCTTCTTCGTGTTAAAAATACCATTTTTTGAAAACTGGGGATATATCTGCTCTCCGTAATCTCTGTGGTAAAATTATTTATGAAAACCGAGTAATAACAGAGAGAGAGTTAATCCATTATTTAAAGACTATTAAAAAAATTGACTATAACTATCTTCGTCTTCTCTAATTTTTTCTGAAAGTTTTTTTGGCATTGGTTTTTGTTCCTCGCCATGAACTTTTCTAAATTCTTCAAGTATTTTTTTCTCTTCTTTATTTAAATGTTTTGGGATTTCTATTTCTACTTTAATGTACAAATCACCTTTGTAGTCAGGATTTTCTAAAGTTGGCATACCAGCGCCTTTTACTCTTAAAATCTTTCCATTTTCACAACCTGCTGGTATTTTCATTTTTATAACCTTTTTATCTAAGGTAGAAATACTAATCTCATCACCAAGAGTTGCTTGTGTAAAACTAATTGGTATATGTAAAAGTAAATTATTGCCTTCTCTATAAAAATATTCGTGAAGTGCAACTCTAAATTTAATATGAAGGTCTCCTGGAGGACTTCCTGCCTCTCCTGCATCCCCTTCACCTTTAATTATAACTCTTTTACCATTGTCAATACCCTGTGGTATTTTAACAGATTTAGTTGTCTTTTTTCTAATAACGCCATTTCCACCACAAGAAGGGCAAGGATTATCAATAACATCTCCGCTACCATGACATCGTGAACAAGGTGTTGATATGGAGAAAAAACCTTGACTTCTTCTAATTTGTCCAGAGCCTCCACAATCAGGGCATCTTTTACGTCCATCTCCAGTTTTTGAACCAACTCCATGACAAACATCACAAGTAGATTGTCTTTCATAAGTAATGTCAACTTTTTTACCAAAAGCTGCATCTTCTAAGGTAATATCAATATTGTAGAGTAAATCACTTCCTCTTCTTGCTCTTCTGCCAGTCCTAAAACCGCCACCACCTTGACTGCCAAAGAAAGAGCCAAAAATATCTTCAAATCCAGCAAAAACATCCTCAAATCCAGAGAATCCTCCGCCTTGAAATGGATTACCTCCATAGCCTCCCATTCCTTCAATACCAGCAAACCCAAATTGATCGTATCTTTTTCTTTTTTCGTCATCGCCTAAGACTGTATAGGCTTCTGTTGCTTCTTTAAATTTCTCTTCAGCTTCTTTGTTGCCAGGATTTCTGTCGGGGTGATATTGCATAGCAAGTTTTCTATACGATTTTTTTATCTCATCAACGCTTGCCGTCTTTCCAACGCCAAGAACTTCATAATAATCCCTACGAGCCATTTTTTTACTCCACAAAACTTTTATTTTACAGTAATGTAGAAACAAGGGGTCGATGTCCTGACAAATTCCCAGTTTTAATTTTAGAGATAAATATCACAACGAAGGACACGAAGAAAATATATACAGAATATTTCAGGTATATAATGATAATCAGAACGATTAACATTATAAGAAAATCCATTTTTTCAATTAAATCTTCGTGAAACTTCGTGTTTCCTTCGCGTTTTTCGTATTAACAATCCCATTTTTAAAAACTGGGGATAACTGAGGGGCAAGCCACCTTGTTTCCTTTATTTTCATTATTTTCGCACTGAAAAAAATTAATTATTTATCGTCAACTACTTCGTAATCAGCATCTTCAACATTTTGTTTTTTTGAAGAAGAGTTTCCAGAAGAAGCATTAGAATTATTTGCACCACCTGCATCTCCGCCATCTTGTTGTTGCTGTTGTCCACCTTGATTTTGTTGAGAATGTTTATACATTTCTTCAGCAAGTTTATAAGAAGCTTTTTGTAATTCTTCTGTTTTCTTTTTGATTTCGTCTACATTTGTACCAAGTATTTCTTTTTTTAAGTCTTCAATTGCTACTTTTATCTTATCTTTTTCTTCTTGAGTTACTTTATCGCCAATTTCGTTTAAAGATTTTTCGGTTTGATAAATCATATTATCAGCTAGATTTTTTGCTTCTATAAGGTCTTTCATTTTTGCATCTTCTGCTGCATGTTCTTCTGCATCTCTAACCATTTTTTTGATTTCTTCTTCTGTTAAACCGGATGATGCTTCGATTCTGATTTTTTGTTCTTTACCAGTACCCAAATCTTTTGCACTAACATGTAAAATACCATTAGCATCAATATCAAAAGTAACTTCAATTTGAGGTACGCCTCTTGGTGCAGCAGGAAGTCCTACAAGGTCAAATTTACCAATTGATCTATTTTGACCAGCCATTTTTCTTTCACCCTGTAATACATGGATAGATACAGCTGTTTGTCCATCTGCTGCTGTTGAGAATATTTGTTTTTCTGTTTTTGGAATAGTAGTGTTTTTTTGGATTAATGTAGTCATTACGCCACCGAGTGTTTCGATACCAAGTGAAAGTGGAGTAACATCGAGTAATAATATATCTTTTACATCACCTTTTAGAATACCACCTTGAATAGCAGCACCCACAGCAACCGCTTCGTCTGGATTTACTGCTTTTGATGGTTCTTTACCAAATAAGTCTTTAACTATT
>MIAN01000198.1 GCA_001829125.1 Spirochaetes bacterium GWB1_27_13
ACTAAAAAATTATTATCTGGATTTGATAATCTATATAATTCGTTTGGTTTTGCCTTAAAATTAATTTTAACAGTATCATCTGAAGCAATTGGATAAAAACCTTTAATTCCAATATTGCTCATATAATCAGCCAGTTTTTTTGATGGAGTAAAATTTTTTGAAAAAAAGTATTTTCTATAATCATTGAAATAATCTTTAAAAGGGTCTAACATTTTATTCTCAATGGATTCGTCTATTGAAAAAGCGACTTCTACAAACTGACTCAAATCAACTTCTATATCAATATCACAAACAGAGCAATGGATTTTATCTTTTTCGACATTACCCAATGATTTATGACTTTTCATAATACTACCACACATTGGACATATAAGATTCCATTCAAAATTAAAAATGCCAATCTTTGCTCCACAAATAAACATATTTATTGTATCAAACTCAGGCAATTGATTTTCTTTTGCGAATGTTATCGGATTTATCCTGTATAAATCCCAGCCTGCCAATCTTTCGATTATCTCTCCAAATTTTTTAACTAACGAAGCATTTAATTCTGGAAACTTTTCTAAAGTATTAATCTTTTGTTTTAAAACGGTTTTATCCATAAGTTCTCCTAATGATTTTATTCTATATAAAATTTTTACATACCTACTCTGATCGTTACTTTCTTAATAATATCTTTTGCTGTGGTGATAAGTTCTAATTTTGGAGTTATTGATCCATCAACTCCTGTGGGACTGCCATAACCAACAAGTATGAGCGGATAATCACCTGCTTTGGAAAGATCAACAACTCCACTATAAATCAAAGAAGGCTGTCCTGATGTCCCATTAGCATTTGGATTACCAAATTCTTGTGATACCGAAAAGTTGGAGTTGTCATCAAAAGCCATATTTACTTCAAACATAACTTTGACTTTCTTTTTAGTAAAACATGTTTTGGTGGTAAGTATAAAACTGCTAAATGGAGTTGCCCCTGTTATAGCATCAGGAAGAGGGTTTTCTCTACTTGGGAAAAAACCTGTTTTGGTAAACTGTGAAAAAAGCCAACGAGGGAGAGTTTCACTTCTGTAGCTTTTTTCATTATCGAGTTTTATAAAAGCTTGCCATTTTTGTTTTGCCAATGAATTAGTAACATAGAGAGTTTCAAGAAAAGTACCATCCATATCCTCAACCCAGATTGCCATTTGTGGAGTTATATATATACTGTAAATATCAAGTTTAAATTTTGAGTTGTAAAACTCGCCACGATCAACCATAATATTTAGGGGAGTTCCTTGAACTGTCTCATTAGTGTATAAAGAGATATGATTATTTTCTTCTCCTTGCAAAATAAAGACATTAATAAGGAATAGTATAACAATAAAATTAAATTTCATATATTAAACCTCCAACTTGCTCCTGTGAACGTATATATAATTTTAATTAATAATCCAAAAAAAATCAATAGTAATTTCAAAACTTTAAAACTAGATCAATACCTAAACTCTTTTGATCTGGTTCTATATTTAATGATATTTTTTTATCATTAATTTTAATCCTCTCTTTAGGCAAGAAAATTGCACAAATGTAAAGTAATACTTAAATCTAAATTTGTCAAGTTTATGCTTAGTTTTATTCCATTGTTTCAGAACTTACAGACTGTGTAAATAGTCAAAACTTTGCAAAAAATTTTAGGCTCTGACCCCAAAAATGCCTATTTTTTTGCTTAAAAATTGATCTTTTTTATAAAATTATAAAAAATTTTTAGGTCTTTGTAAAAAAATCGGCTATTTACAAAGTTTGTCCGTGTCCTTCGTGTTAAAAAAATTAATATGTATTGCTAAAAATGATTAATAGTTGGTATATCCTATATTTTATTAAATCGAAATTCAGGTTAATAAAAAAAGGCTATCTCAAAAGTTTTTGAGATAGCCTTTAAAAAAAATATGTAAATAAAAAATTTTAACCTTTTACAGCACCACCAGTTAAACCAGCGATAATTTGGTTTTGTAATCCAAGCCACAACACAACAATAGGTAAAGACCCCATAATTGAAGCAGCACTAAACACACCAAATCTTGCATCCTGCTGAGCATTCATAAAAAATCTCAACCCAACAGGTAAAGTATAATTCTCTGGTTTATTCAACACGACGGCGGCTAAAACAAATTCGTTATACATACCAACAAAAGACAATACAACAGCAACGGCTAAAATTGGTCTAACAAGTGGAACAATTATAGTTGTAAACGCTTGCCATGTTGTAGCACCATCAATAATCGCAGATTCTTCAAGTGCTTTTGGTATTGTATCAAAATACCCCTTAACCATCCATATATTAAATGGAATACCACCACCAAGGTAGATTAAAATTAACCCTAATTGTGTATCAATACCTACGATTGGCACACCAAAACCTATTTTTGTAAGATTACCAAGATATTGTAAAAGCAGGTAAAGTGCAACCATCGCCATAGTACCCGGAAATACTTGTAGAGTTAATAAAACCATAAGGCTTTCTTTTTTACCAGTAAATCTAAATCTACTTAAAACATAAGAAGCCAAAGCAGTTACAACAACTTGAATTAAAGCAACACTACCTGCAATAAAAACAGAATTCCACATCCACCTTAACATAGGATATTTTGCATCTTTTGTGTTAGGTACAGTTCCAGTAAAAAAACAAATAAAGTTGCCTAAAGATGTTCTTACATCAAATTTATATCTCAACTTACTCTTTTCTGATTCAGAAAATAATTGAGAATCTGCTTGAAATTTTAGAGACGCATCTATAGTAGAACTCCAAGTATTATAAGCATCCAAAAATTCCGCCTCTGTATTATCTTTACCATTATTTTTTATCCATGTAATCATTTTTGCTTTAAGATTTTTTAATTCTGGACTTCCATCATTTAAATTGATAGTTATTTTAGTTTTAGATTTTTCAATAGATTTTATCTCATCTCTTGTTTTACCATCAAAAACCAAACTAAGTCTCTTTATTAAAAGGTCTTTAGTTATTGTATTTTCTCTTCTGTTAGCAATATTTTGATCAGTCCACGTGTTCACATCTACTAATGGTCCAAAAATAGCTTGATTTACTCTAAATCCAGCTGATACTACATACAAAATAGGAAGTAATACAACTACTGCTACAAATATCAAAAGTATATGTGATAGAATTTCTTTAATAATATCAAAAGCTGTTTTCTTTGATTTACGCATTGTCTACCTCCTTAAAGGTACCAGTAAGTTTAAAGTTTACAAAAGTTAAAGTACCTATGATTAAAAATACTATAATTGCTATCGCTGATGCTAACCCATAATCTTTGTTTTGTTCACCAAAAGCAAGCTTATAAGTATAAGAAATTAGAATATCTGTATGACCTGGCAATACACCTGCAGCCATTGTAGGACCACCACCAGTTAAAAGATAGATACCAGCAAAGTTATTGAACGCGAAAGCAAAAGACCCAACAAGCATTGGTCCTAAAGCAATAAGTAATAAAGGTAGCGTGAGTATAGTAAACTGCTGAACATTTGACGCTCCATCAACATTGGCAGCCTCGTAAATTGTACTATCAATCGATTGTAAAGCACCAAGACTTATAATCATAAAGTAAGGGAAAGAAAGCCAAAGATTAACTACCAGAGTACTCATCTTTGCCATATATCCTTCCATAAGCCAAGGGACTGTTATTCCAAAGGCATTGTTTATTACACCGAAGTCTTTGTTTAAAAAGCCATTCCACATCAATATAGTAACAAACGATGGTATAGCATAAGGCAGAATAAATAATGTCCTATAAATATATTTTCCTTTAAAGTCACTTGCATTAAAAACTAAAGCTAAAGCAAGTCCCATTGCAAAAGAAGAAATAACAGATATTGCAGACCAAAGAATTGTCCATAAGAAAACAAATAAAAACGGAGCTGTTATATTTCTACTTGATATAATTTTATTAAAATTACTTAATCCTACTACAACAGAATATCCAGGTTCAATAGAAAAAGCAGTTTCAAGATTTGCATTACCAATAGTAATTAATTTAATAAGAGCTAATTTTGGAAAATGAACTCTAGTAAGGTCTGAAATCTTTTTATTCTTTTCTTTTTGAATATTAAAATATCCACTAGAATTTAAAAATGCCCATAAATTCTTTTTTACATCATCTGTAATCTTATCTTTTTCAAGATAATATTTATCTGTTCCAACTAATCTAACTCTATAATAAAATAATAAAAATTTCTTACCTTCTTCATTTGTTATTTTTGATAAAATTTTACTTTCAAAAGCAAGTTTTTCTATTTCAAGCGGTAAATCTGGTAAATCATTCATTATCTTTTCTTTCGACATAGATAAAAATTCTTCTTTATACTTACCAATTTTACTATTAAACTCTTTTATATATTTGTTAGCATTATTTATTTCTTCTTTTAATAAATTAAGTTCTTTTTTCTTGTCTTTATTTATTAAGTCAATTGGATTTCCCTCAATTTCAGATTTTTGATTAAAAATTAACTTAGATTTCAAATCATCTTCTGCAATTTTTTTCTCTAAAAAATCTTCTGCATAAGAATTTCTTTCAAGATTAAGAGGTCCATAATCAAATTCTAAACTACTAACTTCATATTGATTCCAATATTTTGGAGCTTCACTATCAACTGTCGCAGAAAACTTTCCATATTTATTGTCTTCAAATATTTTTCTATCATATTGAAAATTAGAAGTATTTAATTTCCACATAATTTTTGGATCTTTTTCATCTATTTTATAAGTATGTCTTTTACTTAAAAATTGATTTGCTTGTTCTATTAAATATTCAGAAGTACCAAGTTTTAAAGGAAATTTATCAGCCAACTGTTCATAATATTCTCTAAAATCTGAAATAGAAACCATTATAGCATTATTTTCATCAATATCTTTTTCAGCTCTTTCAAGCCCTTCTCTTTTATAAACTGTATCTCCAAGAAGAATTTTTCCCTTTGCATAATTAGGAACATCTGTAAGATTTATTTCTTTTAATTGATTAGAACCTTTTTCACTAATATACACTTTTAAAGTTTTTTCTTGATCTGGTACAGTTTCTTCTGTTTCTTCAGGATTATTTAAATCTATACTCTTTTTTGAATACAATATTATAGTAAAATCTTCTTTTTTTAGTCTACCAAGAGAATTTTTAACAAGTTCTGGTTGTTTTGTAGCAAAAAAATCTATATCCCACATATTTTCAATATCTTCTTCAGACCTACCCTTTTTCTTTTCTTGTGCCATTTTATAATCAAACTCTTCAAAAGCTTTCAAATATGCAGTTATATATTCATTAATTTCTTTTTTTGGAGCATAAAATTCTGCAAAAAGAGGTTGACTATCATAATCTACTGCCCAGTTTGATGTAAGAAGAATATTTCTTGCTTCATCTTTTGTTTGCATATGCCCTGTACCAAAATTAGTAAAAGCAATATAGACTGTAAAGATTATTGGATATGCAGTAAAAACAAGAATTATTACTATGGCAGGTAACATATATCTATAAATATAAAAATTTTTGTTCCACACAGCCAAAAGAATAAAGCCAACTGCCAAAATAATCAAAGAAGAAACCCATATATTTTTATAAGCAGAAAAAACCAAAACGACTAAAGCAACTCCTACAACTAAGAAAAACAAAGTTGAAATTATTTTTCCTATAGGATTTACGTCGTTTTTTTCCTCTGTAGAAAATTTTTCCTTTTCATTACTCATTTTCTCACTCCGTATATAATTACTAGAAATTAATTAAAACGTTTTATTTTAATTAATTTTAGGTATATAATTAAAATTGAATAACTTGTTTTATAATAATAAATTAAAGATAGAATATCTATTCTTTAGTAAAAATAAAAAAAATTACTCTCGTTTAATTATATATTTAAAATGTTTTAAATTGTAACTCTTTTTTTATAAAAACAATATTTTAAAATATCATTTTTGATATATAAAATAAGACGCCTACAACATTTTAAAATTGAATGCCAATTTAAAAATTGGCATTGTACAATAAACTCCGCCTTTTTACGGCGGAGTTTATTATTTTTGTCAAAATTTATTCGTATTTACTTTGTTTTTTTATAATTTCTTCTCTGATTGTATTTACTGCTGTTTTTAAAGCATTTTCAACAGTTGTTTCTCCAGTATTAAATTTATCAATCATACCACCAGCATAGTTCCAAACAACAGCCATAGCTTTAACATTTGGCATTAAAACGCCATCATTCGCAGAGTCAATCATTATTTTAATATGTGGATTGTTTTTAGAAATTTTTTCAGAAGCTTTAATGTGTGCTGGTGGTCTTCCGCCTGCATCAAACATTGCGGTTTGACCTTCTTCTTCACCAGCAAAGTTAATTATAAAATCTTTTGCTGACTCTAACATTTTTGAAGCTTGATAAATCATAAAACCTCTTGCTCCAACAAATGATCTTGATGGTTTTCCATTTAATGTAGGGAGTTTTGCAACGCCAATATTGTCAACACCTAAAGACCTTGAATATGTAAGGTAATTCCAACATCCATCCATAACCATAGCAACTTTACCATCTAAAAAGTTTGATTCTACAGTACCATTGTTTGTTGAAGATGGAACAACGCCTTCTTGAACTAATCTGTAAATAAATTTACCAGCAAGAATAGCACCTGGACTATCAAGACCAATGTCTGTTACATTGTATTTACCATTTTCGTATTTAAAAATATAAGCATCTTGAGAACCAAAGAATGGATAATTTCTATGGAAATCATTGTTGATTCCGTATAAGAAACCATACTTATTAGCTTTTACGTTTGTTAAAGCTTTTGCAACTACAATCATGTCTTCCCATGTTTTTGGAGCTTCTTTTATAAGTTTTTTATTATAAAAAAGAACTAATCCTTCATAGTCATAAGGAACACCATAAAGTTTGCCATTATAAGTATATCCTTGAATTGCTAATGGATAGTATTTTGCCTTATCTTCATTTGAAAGGTTAATTTCAGCTATAACACCATTTTTTGCAAGTTCACCAACCCAGTCATGTGCACCTACTAGAATATCTGGTGCAGTACCAGCTTTTGCAGCAGAAATATATTTACTTCTTGGTTCTGCTTGAATTTCAATCTCAACATCAATTCTTTTTGCTTTTTTAAAACTTTTTTTTACTGGCTCTAAACCTGCTACTTCTTTATCTGTACACCAGATAGTAATTTTTTTCTTTTGAGCAGCTAAAGGCATTGTTAGTACCATTACTAACGTAACGGCAATAAGAATAGAAAAAATTTTTCTCATTTAAGTATCCTCCTAAAAAAATTTGTTACTTTATATTAAATAATAAATATAACCAGTCAGAATATTTTTATTATTCCAACAAATTATATTTAATCATATAAAGTAATTTTGTTCAAGTACTAAATTTATTTTTTTAAAAAATTTATAAATTTTTTATTAAATTTATTCAGAAAACACATCAGGTAAATCATTTTCAAATAGTATAACATCTCCAATACTAACAATTTCTTTTAAAACCAACTGCGACTCTTGTAACGAATTAACTATTATTATATTTTCTTCTTTAAAGTGTTTTTCGAGTAAACCGTCTTTTATCTTTTTTGTTCGCTCTTTTCCTACTAAAATAGCAAAATCAACAAATTGTGAAATATATTTTCCAAAATTGAAATTTATCTCATCTTCCTTTTCGCCAAGTTCGATAATACCTGGAGTAATAACAATTTTTTTGTTACCATCAATTTCTTTTAAGACTCGTAAAGCCTCTAAAGCACCTTTTAAATTTGAATTAAAAGCATCATCAAGCACCAAAACACCGCTTCCTGAGTCAATCAATTGCAACCTATGCTCAACTGGCATTATTTTTCTTATACCATTTTTTATTTGGTCAATCGAAAGCCCCATCAATTTACAAAAAAGAATAGCAGCTAGTATATTTGAAACATTGTGAACTCCAAGTAATTTTGTTGCAATATGAAAAGATTCGCCTGTTTTTAAAATTGCATCAAACTCCACCCCTGCTCTTGTATGTTTAATATCTTTTGCTACAATATCTACGCTTTTGATATTAGATTCGATAATACTATAAGTAAAAAGGTTTAATTTGCTAAAATCTTTCTTTTTAATGCTTTCTCTCAATATTTCAGAGTCATAATTATAAATTGCGATACTATTTGGAGAAAGATTTGCAAAAAGAGAAAGTTTTGTATCTATTATATTTTGAAGACTCCCAAAAGTCTCAAGATGTTGAATATCAATTGCTGTTATAATTCCAGAATTTGGATTAACGAGGTTACATAAAACCTGAATATCGCCTTTGTGATCAGCACCCATTTCTGCAACAAAATATTCATATTTGGATAAATTTTCTTGATTAAGAACTTTACTTATACCCATTGGAGTATTAAAAGATGACGGAGTAAATAAAGTTTTATACTTTTCAGAAAGAATTGTTGCTACAAAAAATTTTGTTGAAGTCTTTCCATAACTTCCTGTAATACCAACCTTTTGTAAATCAACTTTTTTTATCTTAGATTTTGCTTTTACAAAATAGAATGTGTGAATTAATTTTTCTATTGGAATATTAATTATATTTGCAACCAAAATCATAACAGGTGCTATAACGCTGACAAAAAGTAAAAAAGCGTTAAATTTAAAAAAACTCCAGCTCGAAAGTGTAAACTCGTCAAAAGGAGTCGCAGTAAACCAAAAAATAAAACTTAAAATTATAATTAAAATCGCAATTAGTGTAAAAAAAAGTCTAATTACCCGCGGTGTAAAAACCAGTTCTTTTTTATTTTTTGCCTTAGGACCAACCCAACCTACTGTAAAAGGATGTATAATTTTCCACAAAAAAGTTAATATCATTATAGAAGAAGTGATATATTTATAAATAACGATTTGTATCTTACCAATGGTAAAATAAAAAATTAAAATTAAAAGTAGAGGCAAAAGTAACTCAAAAATATTCCACAATAAAACTTCTCTATATTTGTTACCTTCAAGCCATTTTAAAAACTTCATATTAAAATAACCAACTTGTTGTAATTTATGAACTAAAAATATAGATTGGACTAATAATTTTATAAAAATCATAAAAATTAACACAATCAAAAAAATAAAAGTTGACAATTTAATCTCCTAAAATTTGAATTTATATTTACAACAACTTTATGTCAAAATTAGCATATATCAGATTAATAGAATGTTTTCTTTAAGTTACAATTTATAGCAATTTAGAGAGAATAAATCAATTATTTTTTATAAATTAACATTAATTGTAAGAAATTTATATTTATTAGTTAAAAAATTTTAGAAAAAAACACAAATTTAAAAGAAAATAGATTTTGCTCTGTTCCTAAGGACAGCATTTTACTTTATTATTATTAAATTATTTCAGTAGTTAATTTTTTTGACAAACCTAAAATTTTTGAGTATTATTACTAAAAACTTTTAAATAATTATTTTTTGAGGTTTAAAATGCTACAACAAGTTACAACTACATCTTTACAAATGAATTCTATTAAGGAATTTGTTCCTACATTAGACTTTGATAAGCAATTACAAATTATGGAGGTAAATCCTGCTGACGGTTTTATAAATTTTTCGTTATTTGTTGGCGTTGGGCTTGTGTGGAATTGGGAAAGTCGTCTTAAGTTGAGCTTTGAGGAATGGCAACAATATTTAACTAAGACCAAACTAAAAACCTATCTTGCTTTTAAAGATAAAACTTTAGTTGGATACTATGAATTAGAAATTCAAGATGATAATAATGTAGAAATAAAATTTTTTGGACTCCTTCCATCTCAAATAGGAAAAAAACTTGGTGGACATCTTCTTTCAAATGCAATAAATACAGCATGGCAACTCGGAGCAAAACGAGTCTGGGTACACACTTGCAACCTCGATCACGCTGGGGCTTTAAAAAACTATCAAGCAAGAGGGTTTCTTCCATATAAAACACTTACACAAGAAGAAGACATTCCACAAAAAGAAGAACTCTACCAATTAATCAAAAATTACCTTTCTGGATATGTAAAATTTTATGAGAATATATAAAATTACTTAAAACAAACAATACCATAATTTTTATATAATCCAAACATTCCACCATTATTCCACATATTTATTAAAGTTTCATAATCTATATTTCTATTACCGGGAAGTGATCCATTTAAATCTAAGGTTAAATTTGGTATTTTACTATCTTTCGTTAAGACAGAATCATATATATAAAATTCTTTTTTATTATAACCTAATATTGTCATATAATGTTGAAATTTAGAGTATTCCACCAAAATTATGATTGGAGTTAAATTATTTAGATTAGTTTTTAATATTTTTATTTTTTCTTCATTTGTATTAGAATAACAATTTAATATTTTAAATTTAATATTAAAATTCTTGAGTACAGATTCGATACCAAATGGTAAAGTATAATTATTTTTAAATCTAAATTCTTTAATTTTTTCTGATATTTCAGATATTGTAATATTTTTATTCTTAATGATAGTAACTATAGCTTTTATTGAATACAAAGCACAATCATTAAAAGATTGCCTAAAATTATTTTTACTATCAAAAGATATTTCAATTTGCTCATCTGAATTTAAATTATACGAAATAGAAAGTAGTAATAAAAATAAAATTATTAATTTCATTTAGAAGCCTCTAAATCGCACCTATATTAATTACCATCAAGCCATCCAATTTACTACATAAATCAATGTTGCCATTATTTAATTTTTTTAACATATCAAATTTGTTATATAAAAATAGAATATCTTCTAAAGCAATATCAAGTTTTTCTAAACTATTACATTTTGTTATCAATTAAATTTAATTGTTTGCTAGCCCAAATTTCTTTGATAATAATTTAATCAATGTCTTTTGTTCTCAAAATATATATTAAAAATATCTCTATTCTATAAAAATCATTTAAAAGATCGAGTTTATTCAAGTTATTTATTATTTTCCATAAAGAAAATATAAAATTATTGAAATAAAAAGTCAAGCCAATTTTTTGACTGAAAGTTATATTGAAGAATAATTTTTATCAATCCGAATTTCGATTTACTAAAATTAATTATTTTCTAATTTTTAATTGAAAATTTGTTACAAATATGATTTACTTAAATCAAAAGCAGAAAATCAAGGGAGGACTAATGAGGTTAACAGTAGTTGATGCTGAAAGATGCGTTGGTTGCCAGAGTTGTATGTTTGCTTGTACAAGAAGAATTGGCAAGGCGGGACTTTCTAAAAGTTGTATAAATATTAAATCTTTAGGCGGAATGAGTAAGGGTTTTACAGTTGTTGTTTGTAGAGCATGTACTGACCCTCCATGTGCAAAAGTTTGTCCAACAGATGCCCTAAGAGTAAGAAAAGACGGTGGAGTTTTACTCGATCCAGCAAAATGTGTTGGTTGTGGCAATTGCAAAAATGCTTGCGTGTTAGATGCTGTTTTTATGGACACTAAAAATAGACCTATGATTTGTATTCATTGTGGTTACTGTGTCAAATATTGCCCTTACGGAGTACTTGACATAGACAAGGAAGGAGTAACAAATGCTTAAAGGTGATACACTTTCAAATGTACTTTACATAGATTTAACAAAAAAAGATTATCGAATCGAAAACAGAGAAGATTTATTTAATAAATATCTTGGTGGAACTGGAGTTGGCATACAATTACTTAAAGAAAACTGTCCTCCTGGATGTGACCCTTTAGGTCCAGATAATCCAATAATTTTTGTGGTAGGTCCATTGACTTCATTCTTTCCACTTGCTTCAAAAACTGTTGCAATGTTTAAGTCTCCACACACTGGCAATCTTGGAGAAAGTCATTGTGGAGGAAGAACTGCAGTAGCAATTAGAATGGCTGGTTTTGGTGCAATTGTAATAAAAGGAAAAAGTGATATTCCAATTTATCTATCTATAACAGATAATAAAGTAGTTTTTAAAAACGCTACAACTTTATGGGGAATGGAGCATAATTCCACAACTGGTAAGGTAATTAGAGAAAACGAAAAAGATGCAGGACTTAGAACAATAATGAGAATAGGTCGTGCTGGCGAAAAACAAATTTCGTATGCTTGTGTTACTGCAGAAACTTATAGACATTTTGGTAGACTGGGGCTTGGTGCTGTATTTGGAAGCAAAAACCTAAAGGCTTTGGTTGCTTCTGGAAAAAGGTCAACATCTGTCGAAGATACCAAAAAATACATCTCAGTTTATGACGAAATTTACAATGCAGCAACAGAATCTCCTCTCATGAAAAAATATCATGAATTAGGAACACCTGAAAATGTTTTGCCACTAAATAAACTCGGAGGCTTACCAACCCAAAATTTACAAAAAAGTAGATTTGAAGGTGCTGACCAAATTTCTGGGGAGGCTTTTGCAGAAAAATATCTTGGTAGAAGACTTGCTTGTTCTCACTGTCCAGTTGCTTGTATTCATATAGCGTCATTAAGAGAGCCTTATGAAGATGAACCTTATTTTTATAAAACATCGATGGTTTGTTATGACTATGAGCCAATTTTTGCTCTGGGGTCAATGCTTGGTGGGACAGATACAAAAGGCATTCTAAAACTTATGGATAGAATCGAAAGTTGGGGGCTTGATGTAATGAGTGCAGGGGTTGTCCTTGCATGGGTTACTGAAGCTTATCAAAAGGGACTTATAACAAATAAAGAGACTGTGGATTTAAAACCAGAGTGGAATGATTACGATACTTACATAAAAATACTTGATAATATAATCGACCAACCAAATGATTTTTATAAAGCGTTGGGTAAGGGGTCAGATTATGCTTCTTCTGTTTATGGAGGAAAAGAATTTAGCTTAACTTTTGGTAAGAATGAAATGCCTGGTTATCACACAGGACCTGGTGCACATCTTGGATTTTTGATTGGCACAAGACATAGTCACCTTGATAATGCAGGTTACAGTATTGACCAAAAAGTATTAATCACAACTAAAATCACTGGCGAAGAACTTGCTAAAAAAGTAATAGACGAAGAAAAATGGAGACAAATTTTAACAAGTCTTGCAATCTGTTTTTTTGCAAGAGGAATTTACACAGAAGATGTAGTCTTAAAAGCTTTAGAATGTGCAGGTTTCAAACTAACAAAAGAAGATTTAAAAAGAATCGGTGAAGAAATTTACACAGAAAAATATAAATTTAAATTTCAAGAAGGTTTTTCATTGGATGATTACACTCTTCCAAAAAGAATCTTTGAAACCGAAACACCTACTGGCATGATTGACCCAAATTATATGAAAGAAGCAGTAGAAGCAGCAAAAAATATAATTAAATCGAAGATGTAATTTAAAATATATACTTGTCAGGTTTTTGAAACCTGACAAGTATATAATGATAATCGTACAGATTGTCAATATATGATCGTTTACAAGTGTTTAATTATATTATACTCCAAATAATTTCAATTCCTATTTTTATAAAAAGTTTAGATTAGAAAATCCAAATTTTTTTAAGAATGTAAAAATTAATTAATTTGTCAATGATTGCCCATTTAACAAATCCTCAACAATTTTTTCATGACATCCAGAAATTATTTGATCTATACAAGGTTGTAAAGTATTCATTACCATTCTTCTATTATTTTCTAAAAATAATTTATCTTTTGAATCAAAAACCCAATAAGGTTCAATTCGACTTTTTTCTACTTTAACTTTATCTAATAAAATATTTTCATCTTTTAATAAAGAATATTCAAAAGAAAATAAAAACTCAAATTTTAATGGCTCAGACATATCATTTATTTTTTTATTTACTGATGTTTTTATTAATTTTATTGATAATTGATAATCAGATTTGTCAGAACTTGTATCATACCCCAATGAATTTAATTCATTTTTTATATTATAAGCGATTTCTTTGGTTAAAAGTTTTCCTTGTTCTAATTTTATAATTACTCTTTCTTCTGTAAAAAAGCCTACATCAATCTTATTAAAAAAAACTAAATTATCAGGAGTAGCATCAAATTTATATTTTTTTCTGTCTTCTTCTGATATTGTAATATCTCTTTCAATATTTCCAACTTTTACAGAAATTCCGTCTATTTCCTTTATCCTTGTTTGGGGATATTTTATATCTCTTATAATCATACTAGATAAACAGGAATTTAAAATAAAAAACAAAATAACAATTCCAAATAATCCATATTTATTCATTTTTAGCCTCTTTTTATTTAACAAATTTTTTAATAACAATCTTACCATTTTCTTTTACAATTATTACTCTATTCATACTCTCAATATCTTTTTTTAAAGCAATATTATACTTTTCTATTAATTCTTTATATTTTTCTTTTGATAAAACATCTTTGTTCCAGTTAGTATTAATTCCATATTCAGCACCTACGAATATTCCTACAAAGATTAAGCCTGTAACGCCACCACCCAATAAAGTAAAAATACCAGTAATGATTCCGCCTGCTGTATCTGTGTTGCTCAAATCTTTTACGCCTTTTTCGCTTCTTTTATATATCTGCTCATCCATTTTATTCTTGATTTCAAGATAACGGCTGACTTTTGCAGATACTTCATAAGCAGTGTCAGTTTCATTAATTTTAAGTCGATTGTACTCATCCTCTACCTGAAAAACTTTTTCAGAGCAAAAAAATAATACAGAAATAAAAACAGTTAATATTAAAATCAAAATCAATTTTTTATTCATTACTATTCTCCATAATATAATTAGTAAAAAAATATAATCTATATCTCCCAAAAAGTCAATAAAATTAAAAATCGCTATTATACTGAAATGTTTTAGGTTTGTCAGAAATGAAAAAATCTAATTACTTTAATATCAAGTAATTACATGATTTTAATCTGTGGCTTATACTCGCTTGACGGGTGAATCAGTGACAATCTCAAAAATCTATGTTATAAAAATATTGACCATTTAACACATTTTAAGTATATAAGTTATTATTCTGAAATTCAACATAAAATTTACGATGAAAAAAACATTTATAATAACAATACTTATTTCTATAATACTTGGTCTTATCTTCCCTTTTGGAGATAAAATAAAGTTTTTATTGCCGATTTTGCTCTCTATCCTCTTATTTTTCAATTTTTATGAAGTTAATTTTAATTTAAAAGACTTTTTAAGACTTGAAATGCTTTATTTTTTGATATTTGGTCTTGGAGTGCTGCCGTTTATAATTTTTGTTAGCACATTCTTTTTACCACAAGACTTTAGACTGGGACTTTTTTTGATAGCAATAACTCCAACCGCAATTGGAGCATCTGTTGTAGTTAGACTTCTTGGTGGAAATATTCCATTCACAATAGCAAACACTGTTTTTTATAATTTTTTATCGATAATTAGTTACCCATTACTACTAAACATCTATTTTAATAAGGTAGAATCCTCTGTCCCAGTTAAGCAAATATTTTTTAACCTTTTAACTATGATTTTATTACCTTTTATAATATCAACAATTTTTAAAAGAATTAAGATAATAAAACCTTTTTTTTCTAAAGTGTCAAAATACATTAATTTTTTGTTTATTTTTATAGTTTTCATAGCAATATCTTCATCTGCAATTTATTTAAGAAAAACCCAGTTTAATATTCTCATAATAGTAATTTTATTAACAATAGTCGTTGCAGTGTTATATTTTTTGACCGGTTTTTTACTTGGGAAGAATATTGAATACAAAAAAACTCTTATGTCGTGTCTTGGACAAAAGAATACAGGGATTTGTATCTGGATTGCACTTTCTAACTTTCAACCAATAGTTGCAATATCAGCAACGCTTTACATCGTTATACATCACACAATCAATGTTATATTAATATATATTTTTTCAAGAACAAATAAAAAGAAAAAAGATTAATAAAACTTATTCCTCCGTCCCTATTTTTATAAAAGTATTTTCTTATCTTCATGCTCTTCTTTTATCTGTTTCTGTATCCTCAAAAGCCTAACATATTTTTTGTTTATAGCCTCTTTATATTTAAATCTTTTTTCCATTCTTTCAACAATTTTTTTTGCAGTAAGCGATGTTTCTTTCTCTTCAAAACTTAATCCAAACTTAGCAAAGAGAACTTTTTTTTTATACACTTCAAAATTTTCATTCTTATTTAATTTTTTGATAAACCTAATAAAATCCCTTTTTAATACAACCACAAACCATGTTAAAAACTTTACATCATCTTGTTCTTTATAAAAGGAAATAAATTTTTCAATTTTACTGGTAACCTCAACAAAAAACTCAGTTTTGGTATCGTGG
>MIAN01000199.1 GCA_001829125.1 Spirochaetes bacterium GWB1_27_13
TACCTTTAACATCAATATCTTTTACAGTTTTTTTGGAAATTGCCATAAAAAAAATCTCCTTAATATAAAATTTATACCCACATTTTATTGTAAAAATCAATAAATTGCAAGAAGAAATTATCATAATATTCTTATGTGGGAGGAATTTTTATTTTTTGCAAAAATATACTGAAATGTTTTAGGTTTGTCAGAAATTGCAAAATTTCGTGTTGAATGTATTTGTCCTGTAAAAAAATATTTATATATTGATTTTTTTTGCTAATTAAATTATAATTTTTATCTTCCTTATAGTAGTAATCAGGAGATAAATTTATGACTCAAATTAATAACAAACCAGTCCTTTTGTGTATTGATGATGAACAATCGGTTTTAAATAGTTTGATTATTCAATTAAGAGAAAGCCTTGGCGATCAATATTTATATGAGGCTGCTATGAGTGCTGATGAAGCCCTTGAAGTCATAGAAGATATGAAAAATGACAATGAAATTT
Organism: Spirochaetes bacterium GWB1_27_13; assembly: GCA_001829125.1. Taxonomy (GTDB): domain Bacteria; phylum Spirochaetota; class GWE2-31-10; order GWE2-31-10; family MWDO01; genus GWC1-27-15. The sequence continues at coordinate 491 of MIAN01000199.1, forward strand.
TGGTTGTAATTTCTGATTACATTATGCCTGGCATGAAAGGCGATGAACTTTTGATAAAAATTTACAAACAATATCCAGATATTATTAAAATAATGCTAACAGGTCAAGCAACAATCGAAGGTGTCGTAAATGCAATTAATAATGCAAAAATTTACAGATATATTGGTAAACCATGGGAAAAAAATGATTTAATAATGACAATTCAGGAAGCAATCAAAGCATACCAGCAGGCACTTTATATTAAAAAAACTCTTGCTGCTTATAATAAATTTGTTCCAAAAGAATTTTTATCCCAGCTTAATAAAAAAGATATTATTGATATAAAACTTGGCGACCAAATTGAAAAAGAGATGACTGTAATGTTTTCTGATATTAGAGATTTTACATCATTATCAGAAAATATGAGCCCTGAGGATAATTTTAATTTTATAAATTCGTATCTAAAAAAAATGGGTCCTATTATCAGGAAGAATAATGGATTTATCGATAAATTTATTGGTGATGCAATAATGGCTCTTTTTTCTGATGTTGAAGGTGCAATCATAGCCTCAATAGAGATGCAAAATGAGTTAAATAACTACAATAATCAAAGGATAACTAAAGGATACAAACCTATCAATATCGGCATTGGTATTAATACTGGTTTTATGATGCTCGGAACAATCGGCGAAGAAGAACGAATGGAAACGACTGTAATATCTGATGCTGTTAATCAAGCATCAAGGATAGAAAGTTTAACAAAAGTATATGGAGCAAAAATTTTACTTTCGCTTAGAACATTAAACTCAATTACTAATCCAGATAAATATTCTTATAGGTTAGTAGATATTATTAATTTGAAGGGAAAAACTGAGGTTTCGTTTGTAATAGAACTTCTGGATTGTTTTTCTGATGAAGAAAAAAATCTAAAACTCAAAACAAAAGATCAATTTGAAGAAGCAATCAAACTTTTTAGGGCTGAAAAAATTAAAGAATCATTCGATATTTTAAATAATATATTAGAAATTAATGAAAATGATACTGCGGTGAATATTTATCTTAATAAATGCAAAAATTTATTGAAATGAGCCAAATTTAAAAGGAATATGATTTGATTAATAAAAATGACCTAAAAGAAATTATTACAAAAAATTTTGAAAATATCAAAAATGGTGAACTTGAAATTCTTACTTTTAATACAGATAATGAGACAGGATTTCTTTATGACCTGAAAGAAATTGTGGAATCAATATCTGATGAGAAAAAATTTTTCAATTTTACATTTCACGATTTTATGGAAAGTGATCCATATTATCCTTTTTTAAATATTTTAAAAGAATATTTTAAAGGAAAAAGCAAGGTAGAGATAGAGTCTATTTTAAAAGAATCAAATGTTTATTACAATAATTACAGTTTATTTCTATTATACTTTCTTAATTCAAAATCTGTCAGAGATGAAGAGTTTATGTTTTTTTCAAAAGAAGAGTTTGATTTTGAACAGTTAAAGTTAGTTGAATCAATTCTTAATATATTTATTTTTATAACAAAAACCACTCCATTAATAATTTATCTTTCTAATATTCAATATATTAAAGAGTCTTCACTGAGATACATAAAATATTTATTAAAGAAAAAAAAATCAAATATGTTGATAATTCTTTCTTATGAAAAAGAAATAAAAGCAAGTGTTGACAAAATATGGAAAGATTTTTTGTCTGTTTTAGAAAAAAATCGGATAATTATAGAATATAAATCTGAAAGCTCAAATATAGAAGTATTTGATGATATAAAAGCAAATGAAGAACAATTAACTAATGGATTATTAACTTATAAGTTTGAAGAATGTTTAAATTTTTATAACTTTTTAGCTACCCATGAAACAATAAGTTATGCAGATAAAATTAATAACATTATCAGTAGAGAAAAAAAACAAATTGATTTTAATATAAGTTATTCAATTTTAAAAATACTTGGAGATTCTTACTTATGTGTTACAGAATATGATCTTGCTATGTTTTATTACCAAAAAATGCTTTCGTTAGCTCAAACTAATTATAAAAAAAATCAAATATTAGAGACAAATCTTAAAATTACATTTGTTTATTATTATCAGGGACATAGAAACTTAGGGGCTAAATTTATTGACTCTTATTGGGAAGAAATTTACAATAAAGAAAACGATGAATTATTATATAAATTTTACTTACTGCTTTTTAAATTTAACATTAGCGATATAATGGATAAATTAAATTTTTCGCTAAATTATCTATATCGATTTCTAAAAAAAATTAACAAGTCACAATATATTTTTTATTTTTTTATAGATCATTTTACTTATGATGTTTTAAAACAAAAAGAAGGTAAAAAAAAGGCTACTCAATTTATGAGTAAATGTTTAAAATTATCAAAAGAATTTGGTAATGATAATATAACTGCTATTATTTATTCAGTGTATGGGATTGTTTATAGGGACGAAAACGATTATAGGAAGGCATTATATTATTTTAAAAAATCAGAGGAATTATATATTAAAATTGAAAATACAATAAGATTAATGAGATTACACAGTAGTATAGGTTATCTTAGTTTTTCAAAAGAAGATTTTAAAAGATCATTTAATTATTATAGAAAAGCAATATTGATTCTTGAAGAAATAAAAGATTATCGAGAGTTATGTAATATTTTATATAATATTGCTGTTATTTCATTATTTTCAAGGAATTTTAAAGAATCATTGTTTTATTTTGAGAATATAATTAATATATTTAACTCATTAAATTATGAAAGACTATACTATCACACAAGGTTAAAAATATATAGCTTAATTGGTATAGCAAATTTAAAAAATAATCAGACTAATTTAGCTTATATCTATTTAAACAAAGCAAAAGAGTATTCTAAAATAGAAACTCATATCAATGAAATATCATATTTTGAACTATTTAACGCTCTTATATCATACCAAAAAAAAGATTATGAAAAAATGAAAGAATATTTTGAAAAAGCAATTCTTCATAATGGAGAAAATGGATTTCAATATTCTTTACTTTTTTTTCATTATGAATATGGATGTGCATTAAAAAATATCAATGAAGAAGAAAAAGCGTTGATTCAGTTTGAAAAAGGGCTTTCTTATTGTGAGGGCGATAAATATCCTTATTTTCGTAATCTTTTTGTTAATTATCCAGATAATAAACCATTAGAAATTTCTAAAAAAAATTATATAAACCTAAATTATTTTATAAACGATATAAATAATACTAAATCAAATACACTTCTTCATTCTAAAATAAAAGAGATGAATTATCTTAACAATCTTCAAAATATTCTTGTTACAGTAGATCAAAGGAAAAATCTTATAAAAAACGTTTTTGACCTTATAAATAACAGTTTTTCTTATGATTTCACTGGATTATTTGTAAAATCAAAACAAAATAATTGGAAATTTCTATTTTCACAAAAAAATATTGACTTTAACAAAAATGAAATTCTTGATTATTTAACAGAAAGCAAAGAGTCAAGAGTAATCATAAACTTAGATAAAATTTCTTTTTTAACCGAACTTGATAAAAAATACAATTCAATTATATGTATCCCAATAAATATTAAAGATGAGATTGATGGATGTTTTATCTGTGCAAGAGAAACAAAAAAAGAGATATTAAGTGAAAACGATTTAAATATTCTCATAATATCCAAAAATCAAGTTCAAATTGCTTATGAAAAAATAAAACTTCAGATAATACAGAAAAAACAGAATATTATTTTACAAAATCAGAAAGATGACCTTGCAAAAACTCTCGAAGACCTCAAAGAAGCTCAATCGCTTTTGATTCAATCAGAAAAAATGGCATCTTTGGGGCAACTTATTGCAGGAGTCGCTCATGAGGTGAATACCCCAATCGGCGTAATTAAGGCATCGGCTAATTCTATATCTGATCTTATTAATAAAGATTTTATAAAAATTGTTGGATTTATAGATACTCTTAGTGAAGATAAAAAAAAGTTATTTTTTGAATTTATAGAAACTGCTTTTTCGTTAAAAAATATTTATAATACTATGGAATTACGAAAAAATAAAAAAAATATTAGAGAATATCTTGATAAAAAATCAATTAATAATTCTGATATTATTACTGGACTTCTTGCCGAAATGGGATTTGTGGAAATTAATGAAAAATTTGATACGATAGTGATCGATGTAGAGCTTGTCAACAATGCTTATAAACTGATGATTGTTAAAAAAAGCATTGAAAATATAAATGATGCTACTGGTAAAGTATCAAAAATAATATATGCACTAAAAAGTTATTCGCATTTTGAGAATACAGACAAAAAAATTCAGATTGATATTAAAACAGGTCTTGATAATGTTCTTACAATATATAACAATTTAATAAAGCAAGGTATCGAAGTTATAAGAAATTTTTCTGAAATTCCAGAAATTTTTGTATATCCAGACGATTTAAATCAAGTTTGGACAAATATTATACAAAATGCCATTCATGCTATGAATAATAAAGGAATTCTTACAATATCTTCTTATAAAGAAGACCAATTTGTTATTATTTCAATCAAAGATACTGGTAAAGGTATCCCGCCAGAAATCAAAAATAAAATATTTGATGCTTTCTTTACAACAAAATCGCAAGGGGAAGGAAGCGGTCTTGGGCTTCATATTGTTAAAAAAATAATAGATAAACATAATGGAAAGATAGAATTATTAAGCGAAATAGGAGTTGGAACAGAATTTAGGATATTTCTTCCTATTTATACTTAAAATGTTTCTTTTTTTTTTTCTATTTGCTTTGCGATAAACATTTTCCCCAAAACACAAACACACAAAAAGAATAAAATCAAAACAAAAAATTTGACTTTTAAAAAAAATTAAAATATTCTAATTAATAATGCACTATATGGAAACAAGGGGTAGCTACCCCTTGTTTCCCTTATATAGTATAATCTATGAAAATCCGTGCTATATAGAGGAATAAAATGAATAAACAAGATATAATCCAAAAATTAAAGGACAACAAAGATATTATAGAAAAATATGGAATTACAAAACTGTTTTTATTTGGTTCTTATGCAAGAAATGAAGCAACAGAGGATAGCGACATTGATTTGGTTTATGAAAACGATAGCGATAAACCGATTAGTTATATTGATTATGTTGAGTTAGAGGATTTTTTAACTAAAAATTTTAACAAAAAAATAGAGCTTGTTAATTACAAATATATGAATCCAATCATAAAAAAGATAGCAGAAAAGGATTTTATCTATGTTTACTAAAGATTTGGTATATATTTTTACAATATTAGAAGCAATAGAAAAAATATTTATATATTCGTTGAAATTTGAAAAAGCTGATGAGTTTTATTGGGAAAATGATCAGATAAATTTTAATGCTACGGTTAATTTGTTAATTGCTATTGGTGAAGAGGTAAAAAAAATCGATAATAGTTTAAAATTTCATTATCAAAATATTCATTGGAAAGAAATTGGAGGACTAAGAGATAAAATAACACATAATTATAGAGGTATTGATCCTACCATAATATGGAGCGTAATAAAAGATGAACTCCCTACCTTAAAAATAGCATTGATTTCTATGTTGAAAAAGATTGATATAGAGAACTCTTTAATAAAAGAGTTAATTAATAATCCATACTATAAACATATTACTTATTTGGTTAAAAATGATGAAAAATCTATTAATTAATATAAATATTAAATAAATACTTGATATAATAAATAAAATACTTTAAATATCAAAAAATATTAAAGTTATCAGTATTTTCTGTTTCTTTATGAGAATATTATTTTAAAAATAAATACATACAAAAAGAATAAAATCAAAACAAAAAATTTGACTTTTAAAAAAAATTAAAATATTCTAATTAAAAATGCACTATATGGAAACAAGGGGTAGCTACCCCTTGTTTCCATATATATAATCTATGAAAATCCGTGAAATCTGTAGTAATCTGTAATAATCCGTGTTATAAGGACAAAGATATGAAAAATTTTGGTTTTGTTAAAGTTGCAGCTGCTATTCCTTATGGGAAAGTCGCTGGTGTTGAGTATAATAAAAGAGAAATAATAAAAATGATTTTTGAAGCAAGTCAAAATAATGCTTCGATTATTGTTTTTCCAGAATTAACTATCACAAGTTATACTTGCGGTGATTTGTTTCAACAAACTTTATTAATAGAAGAAAGTCAGTCTGCTATCTTAGAAATTAGGGATGCGACCAAAGATTTGGCGATAACCTCAATCATTGGGTTACCTTTTATAAATAACAACAAATTATTTAATTGTGCTGCGATTCTAAATAGGGGACAAATTATTGGTATAGTACCAAAGACTTTTATTCCTGGTTATAAAGAATTTTATGAACCTCGCTGGTTTGCATCAAGCGATATTGGTTATGATAAAACTGTAAAAATTGATGGAAAAGATATTCCTTTTGGTACTGATATTCTTTTTAGGGATAAAAATAATAAAAATTTGGTAATTGGTGTCGAAATTTGCGAGGATGTCTGGGTTGCAATACCTCCGTCGAGTTATCAATGCCTTGCTGGGGCTACGATTATTTGTAATCTTTCAGCGAGTAATGTTTTAGTTGCAAAAAGTGAATACAGGCGAGAGTTAATCAAAAACCAATCTGGTCGTTGTGTGGCAGGATACATCTATGTTTCTGCTGGAATGGGCGAGTCAACGACTGATGTTGTTTTTGATGCTGATGCTGTTATTGCAGAAAATTCGGCTATTTTATGCGAATCCGAGAGATTTTTACGTAAAAATCAAATAATTTACAGTGAAATAGACACAGATAAACTTGTAACCGAACGAATTAAACTTACAAGTTTTGGCAACTCAATCAAAGACTTTCGTTTTGTCGAATTTCAATCAAGTAATGAGCAAATCGAGATCACTCGTTTCATTGAGCCACATCCATTCATCCCAAAAGAAAAAGGCAAACTCGATATTAGATGTAAAGAGATTTTTAATATCCAAGTTGCAGGGCTTGCAAAACGCCTCGAATCCATAAACGGAGCAAAAGCAGTAATTGGTGTATCTGGTGGACTTGACTCAACACTTGCTCTACTTGTTACAATAAAAACATTCAAACTTTTAAATAAAGACTTAAAAGATATAATTTGCGTTACAATGCCGGGTTTTGGCACAACTGACACTACTTACAACACTGCAAAAGATTTGTGTCAAAAACTTGGTGTTACACTTTTAGAAATCGGCATTAAAAATTTGTCCAACACACTTTTTAAAGACATAGCATTCCCAGAGAATTTACACGATGTGACTTATGAGAATGTCCAAGCCCGTGCAAGAACATATATTCTAATGAGTGTTGCAAATAAGGAAAACGGAATCGTGATTGGGACAGGCGATCTTTCTGAAATTGCTTTGGGTTGGTGTACATATAATGGAGATCATATAAGTATGTATAATGTGAACTCAAGTATTCCAAAAACTTTGGTTAAATTTTTGATTAAATGGGTATCTTTGACTGAGTTTGATTCTGACATCCAAAAAATTTTATCTACTATAATAGAACTTCCTATAAGCCCAGAATTATTGCCATCTGACGGTAAAACATTCACCCAAAAAACAGAAGAAAAAATTGGTCCTTACGAATTACACGATTTTTTTCTATACTATTTTGTTAGGTATGGATTTACGATTGATAAGATTTTTTTTCTTGCCAAAAAAGCGTTTGAGGATAGCTACGATGAGGACACAATAAAAAAATGGCTATCGACATTCTACAAAAGATTTTTTACAAATCAATGGAAAAGAGACTGTGTTCCTGCAGGCGTTAAGGTAGGAAGTATCGATTTGTCTCCTCGTGGTTCGTGGAGGATGCCTGCTGATTGTAATTTTGACGACTTTATTTGGTAGAATCTTAAAATCTTAAAAGTCTAATAAACATAATCCGTGACAATCTGATTAATCTGTGTTATATATTCAAAAAAATCTAAAATAAAAATTATTATTTTTGATATAAATGACGATTAAATTAGTAAATCTTTATATACAAGAGGGGAATATGTGTAGAAAAGTATTAATTGTTGATGATGATTATAGTTTTATTTGCAATCTTGTTAACTCGCAACCAGATTGTGGTATGAGTTTTTCTATTGCGGACTCTTTAAATAGGGCGAATGATATGTTAAACCGTGATAATTTTGATTTGATAATCGCAAACTCAAAAATACCGGGAGGAAGTAGCCTTTCTCTAAAAAATAAAATTCCATCTGATACAGAGATATTATTTTTATCTTCTCTTGACTCTGAGTACAACAAAATTAAAGATAGTGGCGAAAAATGTTACCATAAATATAATCTTGGCAACAGATTTGAGGTTTTATTTTCTAATGTATAAAATTTTTTTTGCATTTTTTATTTTATTTTTACCATTCAATTTATTTAGTCAAAAACTAAGCAATGGTTTTAAAGATTTTAAACTTGGCATGTCAAAAGAGCAAGTTTCAAATCTTCTAAAAAAAAGTTTTGACTTTGATGCAAAAAGAGAAGAAATTTTAAGCATAAGACTTGAGCCTGACACAGAAATAATTACAGCTGATGGAATGGGATTTATTCAAATTGGATATTTTCATTTTAATAAAGACAAATTATTCCAAATATTCTTAAAAATAGATGAAAAAAAAATCGGTTATTATTTACTCCTAAAAAACAACACAGAAAGATTTGGTAATCCAAAAAGACTTGACCCAAAAAGTGCAAGTTGGGA
>MIAN01000200.1 GCA_001829125.1 Spirochaetes bacterium GWB1_27_13
GACAAAAATATTAAAGAAAAAAATAAAATTAAAAAACAAAATAAAATTATTGCCAGATAAAAAAAATTTGTTGGCAAAAATTTAAAAAGCAAAAAAGATGCTGCACTTACAGCAAAAAATAAAGAATTAATTAAAATTACTAAGAATAAATTATCCCATATGTCCAAAAATGTCTTTTTTAATAAAAATCTAATCATTTTTCTTCCTAACTTTTAAAATCATTTACATACATCAAAGATTCATAAACTTTTTTGGTCTCTCTTGCCGTTTTTTCCCATGAGAAGTTTTTTAATCGCTCTGTCCCTTTTTGGATTAAATAATTTCTTAGTTCTTCATTATAAATTACTTTTGTTACAGAGTCTCTAATTGAATACTCATTTGCAGGGTCAAAATAAATCGCGGCATCTCCTGCTATTTCTGGAAAACAACTTGTATTACTCAAAATAAGAGGACATTTACAAGCAAACGCTTCAAGTACAGGAATACCAAATCCTTCATACAAAGATGGAAAAACAAAAGCCAGTGCATTCTTATAAAGTAGAGTAAGAATATCATCATTAAAAAATATTTGGATTACCCTGTCTTCAATATAAGTGTTTCTTAATAAATACACTTCTTCTTTTGTAAAAACACCACCACCAGCACAAACTACATATAAATCCTTGTCGTGTTTTAATAAAGGAATTATACTGTGCATAAAGAAACAAAAATTTTTGTAATAATGCCTTTCTCCAACAAATAAAATGTACTTTTTTGGTATATCAATCTTAGGATAAACCTTATTTTCATCATATTTAAGAGAAGTTCCCAAATGTATCACTTTTATTTTATTTTCTTCTATGCCATATAGTTTTATTATGTCTTTTTTTGTATTTTCTGATATAGCAATTATTTTTGTAGCCTTACGAGCTAAAATTTTTTTTCTTTCAGTGGTTTCATCTCTTAACTGAGGAAACATATCTGCAAAAAGTTCGTGAATCATATCATAAATCGTTAAAACAAAAGGTTTATCTCCAATATGATTTATAAAATATTCATCATAATAAGTAGGATGAAAAACATCAAATTTATCTTTTTGTAAAAGTTTTATTGAAATTTTTTTGTTTTTATTGATATAGTAAGAATCTTTTTTTATTTTATGGAAACCAAAAAACTTTAAGATTTTATAAAGTTTTCTTTTTCCTCTAAATTTTATTCCAGTCAAAAAATTTTCAAAAGTTTTTGACTTGTTTATTAAATCAAACTGAATAATTTTATTCTTTATGAAATTAGAATTTTTTAGATAATAATTATTTGAATATTTTATGGGTAAATTAAAATCTAATAAATTTGTATTGTGATAACAACTCATAAGCTCATAAAAATACCTTGATATTCCACCATAACTTTGCAAACTAAATACTTGATGGTCATACAATACTCTGATAGGTGTAAATAATTTAGTTTCTTCCTTTTTATGATGAGGCTTATTATTTAACCTTCTATAAATCGCTTTGATTACTTTTTTCAAAACCTTGATAGGATGAACTATTACAAAACCAACTTTGTAAGAATAAGATTGTATAACATTTTTGTGTTCATTATGAAGTTTAAAAAAACTTTTATAAATTTCATAAGAGTCTTTTAAAATACCATTTTTAGAAAAGTATTCTCCAGTTTCAAAGTTATTATTGACTTTAAAGTCATCTTCACTTGTAAAGTCAATTTTTTTTGTTGATCGTTCTAATTTAGTCTCTTTTAACAAAAGTTTATATAAATTTAAATAATTTTCAGCTTGATTCCTTAGAGCGTATTTTGTCTCTATAAATTTTCTACATTCATAACTCATTCTTAATCTATCATTTTGGTTAAAAACCATTTCAAGTATAGCATCAGAAAGACTGTTTTCTTCAAAAGGAATAGCAAGTTTTCCAGTTAAATTAGGAATAATTAAGTCTGGCATTCCACCAGAGGCAAAAGCAATTACTGGTGTACCACAGCCCATAGCTTCTAATATTATATTTGGTAAATTATCTTCAATAGAAGGCAATACAACAAAATCAGATGCACTATAAACAGTTGAAAGAATATCATCAGATTTTATATAACCAAGAGAAAAAACAGGAATAGTTAATTTGTTCAAGTCCTCATTTGGTTCTCCAAAGCATAAAATTTTAATCTTATTCTTTCTGTTTAAATCCGAAAACCTCTCATTTGCAAGGCAATGTTTTATTGCATTTATCAACAAGTGAAAACCTTTTCTTTTTTCATTACCATTTTCAGCACCAAAAAGAATGGTAATTGTATCTTCATTGACCCCCAGCGTTTTTTTTGCAAGTTTTTTTTCTATTGGGAAGAAAACATCTGTTTCTATTGAATTTGGTATTGCTTCAACTCTAAATTTTTTAAAAAGTTTACTTTTTTTTGCACAGTCAGCAAGCCAATAACTTGGTGTAACAATTGTAAGGTTACCATCTTCAAATAATTTAAGTTTGTCCATAAATATATTATTTGGTATAGAAAAGTAATCATCTTTTAATTGAGGGCAATTTTCACAATTTTCTTCTATATATTTTAAACAACCACCAGAATAATGGCACCCTCCAGTAAAAGGATTTTGGTCGTGCAGTGTCCAAACAATTGGTTTTTTTAATAGAAATAAATTCTTAATTGTTACAGGAGATAAAAAAAAAGCAATCCAATGAAAATTGAGTATATCAGAATTTTGTATCAGAGGAATTGTAGAAATACTATAACCTGGGTATGCCAAAGAAAAAAGGGTATTTGATAAATTTGATCTATTTTTGTTTATATATTTATTTTGTATTATTTCTTGAAAAAACGACTCTTTTACAGCATTTTCACCAGTTAAATGAGCATCAAAAAGAATCCTATGTATATTATCATCATTAGTTTTCTTGTCCTTTACAAGCATGTGGGATTCGTTACCAATTTTTTTTAAACCAAGATACAACCTATAAGCAGCCCTCGCAGCCCCACCGCTAATATCACTATAATTTATATGTGTTATCCTCATTGAACAATCCTTAAATCTGTATAATCCATGTTATCAGTGTCCTAATTCGTGCTAATCAATGTTATAATACGATAAAAACCTAATAAAATCAAGAGACTTTTAGAAAGATATAACACGGATTAGTCAAATTATCGTAGATTACACAAAAAGTTTGGATATAAATTTTTCATAGAGATACAGAGAATATGGAGAGATAGTAATTGTATTAACTTTATGCCTTTATGGGCTCTGTAATATGTTTTTAATATTTATTTTTAATATTTTTGTAATAATTGTTTAAATTTGTATTGATTTTGGTAGATGGTAATAATAGATGGTGATGCTAGTAGAACATATATTTTATCTTGACAATACATATAGATTGTGTAAATTATATGTATGGAGTATGAGAATCACAATAGATTTACCTGAAAATTTACTGAGCAAAGCATTAAAAATAACTAAAATTAGAACTAAAACCGAGTTAATTAAAGAATCTTTGATTAATTTAATTCAAAGAGAAAAAATTAAAAATATTAAAAACTATCGAGGTAAAATAGATTTGGATATAGATATTGATTGCTTGAGAAATTAATGCAATAATTTTTTTATTTCATCTTCTGATAAACCAGTACATTCAATTATTAAATTTAATGATAATCCTTTTTCAATCATTTTACTAGCTGTTTCAATTTTAGTTTCAATTTTAGTTTCAATAATTTTATTTCCCATCTCTCTTAGAACATCTTCTCTAATTTGTTCATCTCTTCTTTTTAGTGCCATTTCAAGCATAGTTTTTACCTCCATTATATTATCAATTTCTTGGTTTACTTCTTCTATGTTATTATAGTTAGATGTTTTAAATAAATTATTTATAAATAATCTAAACAATTTTATCAAATCGGGTCTTTCTTTTTCAATTAAGCTTATTATATTCCTAATTTCGCTTTTTATCTGCTCTGGAGTAGAATTTTCTACATAAAAGATAGCAGAAACAAAATTATGTATTTTTAAAAGCGTTTCTTTACTAATTTCATTTTCTATAAGCTTGTAATAACTAAAGTTTGGTATATATCTTTTTGGAATACTACTCACTATTATATCGCTGATATTTTCTTTTGCTGTCCATTTATCCTCTCCATTATATAGTAAAATTGGAAAAACTGCTGGTAATTTGCTAAATTTGTCGTTTTGCGATAAAAAATCGTAAAATTCTAAGATATATCGCAAAATACGCAATGGCATAAACTTATCAACAGTTGATTGAAATTCAATCAATAGATAAATATAAATTTCATTATCCTTAAAATTAACTTTATAAATTATATCTGATTCTTTTTCTTGAAATTTTTCTGTAACAAAAGACTTATCAAGTCTTTCGAGGGTCGAAAAATCCAAATCTTTAACAAAATCCTCATGTACAAAGTATAAAAGTAATTCTTCCACAACAAGAGGATGAGAAAATATTTTTTTGTATCGTTTATCGCTATCACTTGCCATAAATAAAATATATCAAAAAAGTTAAATAAAATCAAAGGAAAAATTAAGATTCAAATAGTAATTTTATTTTAATCTATCTATTTCTTAAATAAAAGTTGAAAAGAATTGGATTGTTTTGTATAATTGGATAATAAAAAGATAAGAGGTTTTTAGGTTAAAAAAGATAATTATTAATGGGCTATTTAATTATGATATAGAACTATAAAGAAGATAGGAAAATGAAAATTTAATTCCAGATAATTATTATTCTTCAGAAGAGTTATTTGAAAATATACTTACAGATTCAGATATTTCATCTTTAAATGAAAAATTCTTCCCTGATTTTTTTAGTACTTATTTAATTAGAGAACAAAGATTAATTGGCGATAATTCAAAAGATTTTAAGATAGAAAAATATTCTAATCAATTAAGAGAATATATAACTTATATATTGCCAAATCCTCCCAAATAAACCAAGAATTAGATAGTAATTTCCCAAAAAAGTTATTTGATGAGACTAATACAATATCAGAAATAGATTTTAACACTCGATTTAATAGTATTAAAGAAATCCAAAAGACTTTAAATAAATATAATTTATTAAATATAAAAGAAGATAACCATCCTACTTATAAAGAGGAGAATGCTAAAGCTTTATTAGTGTATTTGAATGATACTGAAAAAAAATTGGAGATATTCTCTGATTTAATTAAAAAATTAGACTTATTTACCAATATATTGAATGAAAGAAGATTTTTATATAAAAAAATAGTTATTGATAAAGAAAAAGGTTTTTATTTTGTAACAGAAAAAGGAGATAATTTAAAATTAACTGATTTATCATCTGGCGAACAACAAGAAGTTGTATTACTCTATGAATTATTATTTAAAATTGCTCGCGATACTTTAGTATTAATTGATGAGCCAGAAATATCGTTACATGTTGTTTGGCAAAAAGAATTTTTAAATGACCTCAAAAAAATAACCGAATTACAAAATATCAATGCAATTGTTGCAACTCATTCTCCTCAAATAATAAATGACAAATGGGAATGGGGTGTTGATTTAGAGGAAATAAATAATTCTTCAAATAAAGGTGTTAAAGATAAAGAATTAGAAAGTTCACTTAGAACAAGCTACAACTATTCACAATTTAGTAAAACAAACTTATTTAGTAGCCTAAAAGAATGGGAAAATTCAGCGGGTTATAGTTTGTTTTAATTCCCAAAAAAATAAATTTTACTACAATTTTTTTTATCATTCAAATTTTATCAATAATCCATTTACAAAATAGATTTTTTTAATTATTATAACACTGACTAGCATGGATTAAAAAAGAGATTGGCACGGATTTTATTGGTGGTAAATCAATTAGTTTTTAGTTACAATCAGTAAAAATCCGTCTTATATTGATATTAATTAAATAAAGAGATGAAATAATAGATTATTCTGTTAAAAAATCAACGTAATCGGCTAAAATACGTGCTAATCTGTGTTATGGGAGGAAATAAGTTGGGAAGAAATATACCTTATGATATTAAATACTATATATTTTCACAAGATAAGAGTTTTGAGTTAGAATCTGGCAAAAAATTTGGACCTATAACAGTTGCTTATGAAACTTATGGAACATTAAACGAGCAAAAGAATAATGCGATTCTACTTATACACGCTTTGACTGGCGATACTCATGTAACATCTGATTATGATAAGGATGATAAGACTCCTGGTTGGTGGGATACTGCTGTTGGCAAGGGTAAGGCAATTGATACAGAAAAATATTTTGTTATTTGTTCCAATTGTTTTGCTGGCTGTATGGGAACTACTGGACCAGCTTCTACAAATCCAGATACGGATAAACCTTATGGTCTTGAATTCCCTTTGACAACAGTTAGAGATATGGTTAGCGTTCAAAAACAATTAATAGATTTTCTTGGTATAAAAAAGCTTAAATGTATTATGGGTGGTTCTCTTGGTGGAATGCAGGTTTTGGAATGGAGTGTTTTGTATCCTCAAATGCTTGAATCTGCAATTGTAATAGCATCAGCTTATAAAACTTCTCCTCAAATAATCGCTTTTGGTGAGGTTGGACGAAACGCAATAATGGCTGACCCAAATTTCAAAAATGGTAATTATTATGATGGAGCACCACCAGAAAAAGGGCTTGCTATTGCGAGAATGGCTGCCCACATTACATATCTATCGAGAGATTCGATGGAAGCAAAATTTGGCAGAGATATAAAAAAGGATTTGAAAGAAAGTGATGAAATGTATGGCTTTTTTGGACCAATGTTTCAAGTAGAAAGTTATCTTCGTTATCAAGGACGAAAATTTGTACAAAGGTTTGATGCTAACAGTTATTTGTATATAACAAAAGCAATGGATTTGTACGATGTTACAAGCGGTAAAAATAACTTAACAGAGGTTATAAATAAAGTTCAGTGTAGAATGTTAGTAATTTCTTTTGAATCAGATTGGCATTTTAGACCATCAGAAAGCTGGGAAATTGTTAAGGCTATGATGAATAAAGGAAAAGAAATTTCTTATGTGAATATAAATTCTCCTTATGGGCATGACGCGTTCTTAATTAAGAATGTAGAGATGGAAAAGGTCATTTCAAGCTTCATAAACACAAAAAGGGATAAATAATATGGGAAAATTAAAAGAAACGATACATGAGGTTATTTCTAATGAAATTCCACAAAATAGTAAAGTTTTAGATTTAGGATGTGGAAGTGGCGAGCTTTTAGAATATTTAATTAAAGATAAAAATATTATAGGTCACGGACTTGATATAAATGACTATGCAATAATAAATTGTATCGAAAAAGGAATACCTGTAATACAATGGGATTTGGATAATTTACCACTTGACTTTCCAGATAAATCTTATGATATTACTATATTAAACCAGACAATTACTCAAGTTATAAATTCTAAAAAAATGATATTAGAGATGCTTAGGGTTGGTAAAGAAGGCATTCTTGGTTTTTCAAATTTTGGTAGTCTTGAGATAATGTTAAAATTTGTTTTTACAGGTAGAATGCCTATAACTCGTGAGATTCCTTTTAAGTGGTATGATACGCCAAATATTCGTTTGTTGACTATTAAAGATTTTTATGATTTTTGTAAAGCGAATAATATAGAGATTAAGAAGAAAGTTTTTTTGAAAAAGAAATTAAATTCCACAAAATATAAACAAATAAGGCTTTTTACTAATTTGAGGTCTGATTTGGCTGTTTTTTGGATAAAAAAAATTTAAAAAAAATGTTAATATTTTTTTTAATTAGCCGATAAGAAGAAATGGGAGATTAGGAGGGTAACAAATAATGACAAATAATCCTTATCAACAGTATAAAAAAACGCAAATTGATACTGCGAATCAAGGTAAATTGATAGTAATGCTTTACGATGGGGCTCTCAAATTCATAAATAGAGCAATAGACCTTATGCCTACAAAAAGAATTGAAGAGATACACACAAACATAATAAAAGCTCAGGATATAATATCAGAGCTTATGACATCTTTAAATATGGATGTTGGAGATATTTCAGACAGGCTACTAAGTATCTATATTTATATTCATAAAAAACTTGTTGAAGCGAATGTCAAAAAGTCAGCAGAACCTTTAATTGAAGTAAAAAAATATCTTATGGAATTAAGAGAAGCTTGGAATGAAGCATCTAAAAAAGTTCAAACAGATGTAGTAAACTCTGATACTGGAGGTGTCAACATTGCAACCTGATCTACTAGCTAAAAGAATAAGAGAAAATTTGGTTTCTCAAAAAAAACGACTCGAAGATTACTTAAAAATACTTGAGGTTGAAGAAGAAGATATTTTAAAAGTTGATGCGGATAAATTGGTTAGCCATATAAATCTTGAAAAAGATATTATAGAAGACATTTCTTCTTTTAAAAGAATATTAGAACCTCTCGAAAAAATGTATGATTCTTCGCCATATAAAAAAGATGAGTCATTATTTTCTTTAAAGAGTAGTCTTGATAAATTGACAAGTGAAGTTAAAATTAAATCTAATAAAAATAAAGAAAAACTTGGTGTTGTAATCGAAAAAATCAAAATAGATTTAAATAAAGTTAATAATAAAAATAGAATGTTTGGTAGCTATGCTAACTCGGTTGACTCAAAACATATTGATATAAGAAGTTAAATTTTTGAAAAAGACCTGTTAGGTTTCCAAAACCTGACAGGTCTCTAACTATTCTATTTAATAATCCTCTTCATGTTTATCATTTCTCTCTTTGAGTTCAGCTATGAGTTTTTCGAGTTGTGGAAAATTTTGTATTCTTTTATAAGCAGGGTCTTTTGGAAAATTAATTTTATCAAATTCGTTAATCATATTAAAAAGTTTATAAACTAAATCAAAAAACATTTTTACATTCATAGGATAGTTTTTTACAGCCATCTGAGAAAGTATTTTTTCGTTTTGTGTAACATTTTGATTACTCCCCAAAAAATTTGATGCTCCATATATTCCAAGATTTGGCATTATTTTAGTTTGAATTTCGTTGATAAACTCGCAAATAGCCTTAATACCATAATACAAATCCTCTAAAGCACCTCTTGAGTCAATATAAACCATATTGCCAGCTAATATTAGATTCATATTTTGTAAGCTTGTTGTATTTAAATCAACTTTCATAATAACATTCTTTAAATATTTGTTGTTTATGTGCTTCTCGTAATGTGTTTGAAGCTCAGTAATTAAATTTTTTATATCTGATACATTTATCATCATTTTTCTCCT
>MIAN01000201.1 GCA_001829125.1 Spirochaetes bacterium GWB1_27_13
CTCCTTCAATCTAAAAGTTACATTAATTGTGAGTCAACGATACTCTTTTTTACATTTTATACTACTCCTAAAGTTACTTTTTTTATGAGTCAATTCGATGGTAAAAAAAATATCAATATAAATTTGCATATTTCCCCAAAATTTGTAATAATTATATTAATTTTTTGCTTTAATTAATATAGAGAGTATATTAATTTTATAGAGGTTTTTATGGAAAAAATAATTAAAAATGATATGAATCCTAAAATGATATTAAAATCTTTTTTTGGGTATGATTCGTTTTATCAATTGCAAGAAGAGATTGTCGGCTCTGTGTTAAATAGACTTGATACTGTTGTAATTATGCCAACTGGAGCTGGAAAATCTTTGTGTTATCAGATACCAGCACTCATTTTTAGCGGTTTAACGGTTGTTATATCCCCTTTAATTTCATTAATGAAGGATCAGGTTGATTCTCTAAAAGAATTGGGGATTAGTGCGACTTTTATTAATAGTTCTTTAAATTTTGAAGAATATAATCATAATATCAACCTTATAAGAAACGGTAAAATCAAACTCCTATATTTAGCACCAGAAAGTTTAATCAAAGTCGATATAATGGGACTATTAAATTTTGTGAAACCAGATTGTTTTGCAATTGATGAGGCTCATTGTATCTCTGCGTGGGGACACGACTTTAGACCAGAATACAGACAACTTAGTATAATAAAGAAACAATTTAGTAATTCGGTTATTATTGCTTTAACTGCAACTGCAACTAAAATTGTCAGAGAGGATATAAAAAAATCTCTAAATTTACTAAATGTAAAAGAATTTGTTGCAAGTTTTAATAGACCAAATTTATTTATATCAGTAATTCCAAAAAAAGACCCATTTAATCAAACGATTGGATTTGTCGAGAAATTTAAAGATAAATCTGGAATAATATATTGTTTTTCTAGAAAACAAGTTGATAATCTTTATGAAAACCTTCATAGGCTTGGATATTCTGTTAAACCATATCATGCTGGATTATCAAGTGAAGAACGAGAAAAAAATCAAGAATTATTTATAAAAGATGATATTCAAATAATAGTTGCAACTATAGCTTTTGGTATGGGTATTAATAAACCAAATGTAAGATTTGTAATCCATTATGACTTGCCAAAAAGTATTGAGTCGTATTATCAAGAAATCGGTAGGGCGGGTAGAGATGGGTTACCGTCAGAATGTATTTTACTTTATAGTTCTGGTGACACAATAAAAATTAAATATTTTATAGACCAAAAAGAAGAGGAAGAACACAAAAAAGTTGCATTAAGACATTTGTCTGATATGGTAAAATTTGCAGAATCAAGGTTATGCAGAAGGTTACTTTTAGTTACATATTTTGGTGAGAATTATTCAAAGAAAAACTGCGAACATTGCGATAACTGCACTAAAACGAGAGAAAATGAAGTAGATTTAACTGAATTTGCTATAATATTACTCGATTGCATAAAAAACACTGGTTTTAAATTTGGCATTAATCACATAGTAGACATTTTAAGAGGCTCAAACAATAAGAAAATATTAGAATACAATCATAATTCGTTAAAAAACTATGGAAGTGGTAAAAATCTGAGTAAAGACCAATGGTTACACATAGGAAGACTCCTTACAAGTCAAAATATTCTTATGGTGGATATTGAGGACTATGGAAAGATAAAATTTACAAAAAAAACTCTCGATGTAATTAATGGAACTTATAAAGTAATGGGAGAATTGTCTCAAGATGAAAATAAAGTTATCCAAAAAGATGATATTCTTGATTATGATGAGAATATTTTTGATATATTGAGAAGAAAACGAAAAGATATTGCGGATTCTAACAATTTACCACCTTATATTATATTTCATGATTCTTCTTTGATAGAAATGGCTCATTATTTGCCAGCTACTAAAGAACAATTTGGACAAATAACTGGAGTTGGTAATACAAAACTTGAAAAATATGGAGACTTTTTTTTACTCGAAATAAGAAATTATTTAAAGAATAATCCTGATAAAAAGAGTAAAGAGATAAAAAAAGAAGTAAAACCAACTATTCAAATTAGAAATGAGGATGCAAAACATAATATCACCTCAAGAATGTTTGAAACAGGTATTCCAATAGAAAAAATTGTTAGTGATTTTGATATAAAATATGACACTGTGATTGACCATTTTTATAGATATTTACAGGAAGGAAAATGTTTTAACAAAGATATTCTATCTATATCCAAATTGAATGATGATAAAAAAAATAAAATTGTAGAAGCATTCTACCAACTTGGCACAGAAAAATTAAAACCAATTTATGATTATTTTAGTGGAGAAATAGATTATAATGAATTAAAAATAATAAGGAATTTTGTTTTGAATGAAAGAATAAAAAAGCAAATGTAATATTTTTTTACACCGTCTAATTTTATGTTTTTTTATAATTTTTTTGACTTTTTTTGGTGATTGAATTATAATTTTTCTCTAACTTATATTCAATGATGAAATACAATTTTTAATGATAAATAATCCCTGTTATAGGAAAAAAAATGCTAAACTATTCTACTGATTTTGAGAATATTTATAAAGAAAATTTCGACAAACTCTATAAAGTTGCATTTAGAATTACTGGCAATAAAGAAGATGCTGAAGATGCCTTACAAGATGCTTATATAAACGCTTATAAAGGATTTTCAAACTTTAAAGGAGAAAGTTCTGTCAGCGTGTGGTTATATAGAATCACAGTAAATAGTAGCCTAAGATTTATAAAAAAAATAAAAAAACTTCCAATAGTAAATTTTTGTAGCGAAAGTGGATTGTCAGAAAATGATTTTTTTGAAAAATTAAAGTCAATAGAATCAGTTGAAGATAATGTACTACTCATCAATGTTCGAGAAACATGTCTTCAATTATTTATAAATTGTATGCCAAAAAAACAAAGAATTACTTTTGTTTTGAAAGTCCTTATGGATTTAAGTATTGATGATGTATCTAAAATAATGAATATTTCTAAAAGTGCAGTAAAAATTAATGTTCATAGGGTAAAAATGCTTACAAAAGCGTTAATAGAAGGAAGATGCTCATTATTAAATCCTAATGGCTCATGTTCATGCTCGTTATGGGTAAATTATGCTGTAAAATATGATAAAATAAGTAAAGTTACGAGTTTTAAGTGTTCAAAGGAAGTAAATCCAGAGTTAAAATCTCTAATATTTTCTGAAATAGGATTTTTAAATAAACTTGCAATATTATATAAATACCAACCAGAAGATTTACCCAAAGATGATTTTATTTCAAAAATGAAAAACTTAATTGAAAAATCTGATTTAAGAGTTTTTGAATAAATTTTTAATATTTTTTGTAACCCCTCCTTTTTCTAAGTATCTAAATATATGTAGCGATTAAAAGCTATCAGATTCTAAAAAATTAGGAGAATAATATGAACGCTAAAGAACTTGGATTACAAATAAGAAGTAAAGCATTGGAAATTGGATTTGATCAATGCGGGATTTTAAAAGTAGATGAACTCAAAGATTATGCAGATATACTTGCACAAAGAACAAATGATTATCCTGACGCAAAACCTCTTTATGATGTATTATCAAAACTTGCATTTCCACAAAAAACTTATGATTGGGCAAAATCAATCATAGTATGCGTAAATAACTATGCAAAATATAAAATTCCTAAACAATTAGATGGAATAATATGTAAATACTATTTATTTGATTATAAATGGAAAAATAACAGTAAAGATTTTCAAAAAGTAGAAAATTTTGAGAAGTTTTTACAAGATTCTCAAATTAAAATTGTTAGAGACCCTGTACTTGGGGCTGCTCCTGCGAGATTATGTGCTGTAAAAACAAATCTTGGTGTTATAAGAAAAAATAATTTTTTCTATACTAAAAATGGCTCGTGGTCATGGATAGAAACATGGATTACAGATGCTGATATGGAATTTAAAGAAGATAAAATTGATGTTGAGGAATGCCCTGCAAATTGTAATAAATGTATTGAATCATGTCCAACAAAAGCTTTATGTAAACCTTATTCTACAAATATGTTAAGTTGTGTGACAAGATTTACTTATGGGACAAGAGGTGTAACACCAAAACCATTTCGTCAAAAAATGAAAACTTGGATTTATGGATGTGATGAGTGTCAAAACGCATGTCCTAAAAATCAAGGAGTTTGGAAAGAGGACGAAGATTTTTATTTTATAGATGATATAGTAAAATTTGTTTCATTAGAAAAAATAGTTACTTCTGATGAAGAAACTCTAAAAAAAATATTTTTACCAAAATTTTATTTTATAAATCAAGAAAGAATCTGGGTGTGGAAATGTAATGCCTTAATTGCTATGGCAAATGATTACAAACCTCAATACGAAAAATATATAAAAGATGCTACTCTTAGTGAGAATGAAAATATAAAAGAAGTAGCCTTATGGGCAAAAGAAAAAATTAATCTATAAAATAGTTAATTTAATCTCTCCTTTTACTCAAAGGAGAGATTCATTTTAAAATTTAAACAAAAATTTCAATTTTTCTTATCTCTTTTTGAGCAAATTTATAAAGAATTTTAAATTACTATTTTTTTACAAAGAGAACAGTTTAAAATCAAAGATAAACATAATTACAACAATTTTGGAGTGAATTAACCCACTCATGATGTTATAATTTAATATTTGTTAATTTTTAATCTTTTCTACCAAAAAATTAAAAAATATATTATAATATGTATTAGATAAAAGTATTGTATGTTTTTTCTAAAATTTGTTCCCTAAAATACAACTAAGGAGATAGTATGAATAATTTTATCAGTGACATTAAAGCGATGTTTGGTTATATGGGATTAACTATTGTAAATCCAATGAAGGCTTTTAAAAATCTCAAAAACGATCCAAGGCAGATACAGTTATCTATATACTGCTTTTTATTGATGTTTATACCATTTATAACTCTTTTATGTGTAGGTGCCATATTTGCCAAGATAAAAAGCCCTTATCAACTTTACATAAATATATACCCTGATAATTTTTATTTATATTCTGCAGTAACTATGCCAACCGCATTTATAATGTACACATTTCTTTATTCAACAGTAGAAATCGGGTCAATGCTTATAAATAATAAGAATGATTTTAAATATAATTTTTCCATTGTAACGTTTGCCATAACGATGCCATGGTGGTTATCATTTTTGAGCGATGCCGTATCTATAATAGGTATAATTATTGTTGGCTCTTATGAATTGCCTCTCTGGACTTTTGTTATAATTAATTTTCTATATTTAGGAACGACTATTTGGTCATTTATAATTACCCCTATTGCAATAATGGTTGCAAAAGATATGAAAAAAACACCAGCAATAATAATTGGAATTATTGGAGTTTTAGGATACACAATTATAGAGAGTTTCGTTTGGATGCCTTCATTGAAATTTCACTGGTAAAGACAATAAAGATCGTAAAAAATTTCCTAATTCAATTCAAAAAAATTGATTGGTTACTTACTAAAAACAATTAAGTTTTTACAAGTTTTGTTTTGTGACTAATCAGTTTTTATAATTTATTAAATAAGTAAACATATTAAATCTATTGATTTTCTTTTATAAAACAAATTAAACATAATATAAAATCCAAAAAATTAAAGAAACTGATTAATTTGCATTTTTTTAATAATTTATTGACTTTTTTCTTGGATTAAATTATTATTTTTTATAATTTCAATAATAATTTAAGTAAGGAAAAATTTAACAATTAGAGGCAAATATGGAATCATCAAACATAATTTTAAATCAACGATACAGGATAAGTAATAAGATTGCCGAAGGTGGAATGAGCATAGTTTACCTTGCAAATGATATTAAAAATGAAAAAAATCAATATGCAATAAAATTTTTAAAAACAAATAAAATTTCAAATAGAATTGAAGATATAATAAGATTTAAAAATGAAGCAATTACTGTCTCAAAACTCGAGCATCCCAATATTGTTAAAATTATTGAAATCGGCGAGTATCAAAAAGAACATTTTATTGTAATGGAATATTTATCAGGCAATAGTTTGCATCAATTATTAAATAATAGAATAAATTTAACTGAAAAAGAAAAAATTGAAATAATTATTAGTATTTGCAACGGGATGATATATATTCATAATAATAATATAATTCATAGGGATTTAAAACCAGGTAATATAATAATTGATAAAAATAATAATATAAAAATAATTGATTTTGGATTGGCACAGATTAAAGAATTAACAGAAATTAAAGAAATTGATGAAATAGCAGGAACATTTAGTTATATGTCACCAGAACAATGTGGTGTAATAAAAAGAGTTGTTGATGAGAGAAGCGATCTATATTCTCTTGGAATTATTTTTTATCAAATTATAACAGAACAACTACCATTTCAAGGTGACAGTGTAAATTCAATAATACATAAACAAATAGCATCAAGACCAGAAATTCCAACCAAATTTAATAAAAATATACCAAAAATTATAGAAAAAATAATATTAAAATTGCTTGAAAAAGAACAGGAATTAAGGTATCAGAGCGTAAAAGGACTAAAAAATGATTTGGAAAAATATCTAAGAGGAGAAAATGATTTTGAACTTGGTCATTATGATAAAGTTATAAAACTTGGATTTAGAACAAATCTTATAGGAAGAGATGAAGAATTACAAAAATTAAAAAACTTATATGATAACACTAATCAAGGAAAAGGAAGTATTTGTTTAATAAGTGGAGAATCTGGGCGAGGTAAAACAAGACTTACAGACGAATTAAAAAATTATGTTTATAAAAAAGAAGGAAAGTTAATAGAAGGAAAATGTTTTTCATCTGAAAATAAAGTTCCTTATGGAGTTATTAAAGATGCTCTAAATATATATATAAAAATATTTAGTAAATATTCAAAAGAAAAACAACAAGAAATAAAACAGAAAATAAAAAATGAAATAGGAGAACTGGGGCAGATATTATTATCAATAAATCCATTATTGTCTGAATTAATTGGAGATTGTCCTCCTTTGGTAGAATTAGAAAAAGATAAAGAAAATAAAAGATTTTTGATGGTAGTAAGTAATTTTTTATTAAATCTTAGTAAAATTGAGAATGGTCTTGTTATAGTGCTTGATGATTTACAATGGGTTGAAGAAGGAAATTTAGAGATATTAAAAGAAATGTCAATGGATATTAATAAATTTCCAATATTTATAGTAGGGTCATATAGAGATAACGAGGTTAAAGAAAATCATGGTTTAATAAAATTTAAAGGATTTTTAAATGAAAACAATAATCCATTAAATGAAATTACATTAAATTTTTTTGACAATATAAAAATGAATGAATTTGTTGCAAAATTACTGTATGAAGATGAAGAGAAAACAAGAGAAATGTCTTTATTTATAGGACAAAAAAGTAAAGGAAATCCTTTTTTTGCAATAGAGATATTAAAGCAATTAATTGAGGAAAAAGTAATATATAATGAAAACAACCAATGGAATTTAAATATAGAGCAATTAAATAAAATACAAATATCAGATACAATAGTTGATATAGTATTAAAAAGGATTCAATTATTAGAAGAAAAAGAAATAATAGTTTTATCTTACGCAGCAATTATTGGAAGAAAGTTTGGCTTTGATTTATTATTTAAATTATGTGAAAATATTTTTTCAAAAGAAGGAAACGAATATATAAGTTCTATTATACAAATAATTGATAAAGCAATTAATTTGCAATTACTTGAATATGATTTATTAGAAAGAGAAAAAATAATTTTTGTTCACGAAAGAATTAAGGAAGCGTTTTATAAAAATCTTTCTGATGAAAAAAGGAAAGAACTACATTTACAGATTGCCAAAACTATTGAGGAAAATAACAAAGATAATATTGATACTGTTATTTTTGATCTAGCTTATCATTATATTGAGGGTAATGATAAAGAAAAAATTTTAAAATATGCTTATATTGCAGGTCAAAAATCTAAGGAAAATTATTCAAACGATGAATCAATAAAATATTTTTTAATAACAAAAAAAATACTTGAAGAAGAAAACAAATCAGGGTACGAAGAATGGACTAAGTGTATTGAAAACATAGTAGATATCTATTTATTAATAGGAAAAAATGATGAGGCTATCGAACTATCGAAATCATTACTTCAAAATGAAAGTGACCCAATTAAAAACTCGATTATATATAAAAATATCAGTAAAGCATATTATCAAAAAAGCGATATAAAAAATTGTGAGGAATATGCAAAAATTGGACTTAAATTATTAAAAGAAAATCTTCCTACGGATAAAAATATTATTGTCGCTGGAATTCTTAAAGAATTAATCATTCATATATTTCATGGCTTTTTTCGATTTTTATATATTAATAATAAAAAAAAGTCTGTTAAAGAAAAAGACAAACTTATTATTGAATATTATAAATTCTTAAGAGTGTTTTATGCTTTGAATGACCCAATAAAATCAGTTAGAATTACTATACGAAATGTGAACTTTTCAGAATCAAAAATTGGTAAATCTAAAGAACTTGCTTATAATATAATTAACTTTGCATTTTTATTTACTTATCTTACACTTTTTAAAAAATCTTATAAATACTTTTCTATTGGTTTAAAATTACTTGAAAGTTATAATGATAAATATGAATTAGCTAATGCTCTTTTCTATTTGGGAATGGATTATCAATGGAAAGGAGAATTTAAAGAAGCAATTGAAAAATTCAAGGAATCAATAAAAATATTCATAAATATAGGTGAAAGTACTGTTCTTTTAATGGCTTATGCCAATTTAATACTTACATATATTTATATATCTGATTACAATAAATGTTTAGAATTATATGATGTCTATCTAAATTTAGCTAATAAAGTAAAAGATAATAAATCTATTTTATCATATTATTTTTATAAATGTAAATCATTCTTGGAACTTGGAGACTATGAAAAATCTTATGAATTTGGATTAAAAGGTATAGATGTTTCAATAGATATAGGTTTTATCTATTGTCATACTTCAATAGCTATTGGCGAGTTATTATTTGAAAAAAGAGAAATTGTTAAGTCGAAAGAATATTTATTAAAAGCAAAAGAATTGCATGAAAAAAACAATTATCTGTTTCAATATGTTGTAGATCTTTATATTCATATAGCTGAAGTTTATTTGTTTGAATTAATAAATAGTAATGGAAAAATTAATGAGCTGCAAGTAAAAAAATCTTGTCAATTAGCTATTGAAAAGACAAAAAAATGGGCAACTCACTATGGCAGTGCATTACGAGTTATGGCAAAATTCTACGCATTCACAAAAAAAAATAAAAAAGCAGAAAAATATTTTACAGAATCAATTACACATCTTCAAAAAATTGGTCGCAAATATGAACTTGCAAAATCTTACTATGAATATGGAATTTTTTTAGGTAACAATGGACAAAAAGACAAATCAATACAAAATTTAGAAGATTCATATAATATATTCAAAGAAATTGACTCAAAAGTTTATTTAAAACGAACTGCTGATTTACTTGGAATAAATGATGATGCTGTTTCTAGAAAATATACAAGTACAGATCGCCTTCTGGATAGACAGAAATTCTCATCGGTAATCAAAGTAAGTCAGGATATAAGTTCAATTTTAAATTTAGAGGAACTTCTTGAGCAT
>MIAN01000202.1 GCA_001829125.1 Spirochaetes bacterium GWB1_27_13
TACAAAATCAGCGATTATAAAGACAAATATAGGTAATGTCGAAATAATAATATTTTTTAAAATAGAAGTTTGCATGAGTTTTTATACCAAAAAATTTAGATTTTGTCAATTAAGGTTTTTTGAATATACTTAACGAATTCTAATATGGTAAATAAATTTTTTCTCTATCTTTTGATAACAACAGGTTTAAGCCCTGACAAATTACTCGGTTTTAATTATAGTGAAAATTTTAACACGAAGATCACGAAGAAAGTACGGGAGAAATCCCTCTTTTTGAAAACTGGGGATAGATGAAGGCTTAAGATCATTGTTCTAATTGACCATTTAGAAAATTTTGAGTATATCTATAAAAAATAAAAAAAGACAGAGTAAATCCCTGCCTTTAATTTTAAGATAATAATTATTTAATTTTAAATTTATTTTTAAATCTTTCAATCCTACCCGCTGTATCAACAAGTGTTTGTTTTCCAGTGTAAAATGGATGGCAAGAAGAACAAATTTCAACATGGATATTTTTTGCTGTTGACTTTGTCTTAAATGTATTGCCACAAGCACATACAACAGTAGCTTCGTCGTATTTTGGGTGAATACCTTTTCTCATATTTATCTCCTTAATTTAATATTTTATTGATTCATAGAATTTAAAAATGCTTCGTTATCTTTTGTCTTTTTCATTTTATCTATTAAGAACTCAAGCATCTCTACATCTTCCATATTATACAACACTTTTCTTAAAATCCAAAGCTTTTGTAGCTCTTTTTCTGATAAAAGTAATTCTTCTTTACGAGTTCCAGATTTTTTCACATTAACTGATGGGAATATTCTTTTATCGGAAAGTCTTCTATCAAGGTGAAGTTCCATATTTCCAGTACCTTTAAACTCTTCAAATATAACTTCATCCATTTTTGACCCAGTTTCAATCAAACCTGTAGCAATTATAGTTAAACTTCCGCCTTCTTCTATATTTCTTGCTGCACCAAAAAATCTTTTTGGTTTATGTAGTGCATTTGAGTCAACACCACCAGATAAAATTTTACCAGAAGTTGGAACAACTTGGTTATACGCTCTTGCAAGTCTTGTGATAGAATCAAGTAAAATAACAACATCTTTTTTATGTTCTACAAGTCTTTTTGATTTTTCGAGTACCATTTCAGCAACTTGAACATGTCGAGTCGCAGGTTCATCAAATGTAGAACTAACAACTTCACCTTTTACACTTCTTTGCATTTCTGTTACTTCTTCTGGTCGTTCATCTATTAGGAGAATAATTAAATAAACTTCTGGATGATTTATAGAAATAGCATTTGCTATTGTTTGTAAAATTGTTGTTTTACCAGTCCTTGGAGGAGAAACAATTACCCCTCTTTGCCCCTTGCCAATTGGAGTAAATAAATCAATCAATCTGGTTGTTATATTACAACTATCTGCTCCAGAAAGATTAAATTTTTCGTTTGGATGTAATGGAGTTAAGTTATCAAATAAAATTCTTGTTGTAGCATTTTCTGGTGGTTCTCCATTAACACTTTCTACTCTCAATAGAGCAAAATATTTTTCACCCTCTTTTGGAGGTCTAATTTGCCCACTAACAGTGTCACCTGTCTTTAAGCCAAATAATCTAATTTGGCTTGGTGAAATATAAATATCATCTGGACCTGATAAATAGTTATAATTTACAGAACGAAGAAATCCATATCCATCTGATAAAATTTCTAATACACCAGAGGCATAAATAACGCCTTCTTTATCTGTATGATTTTTTAATATTCCAAAAATCAAGTCTTGCTTCTTCATTGAGTTTAAGTTTTCTAAATTTACTCCAACTCTTTCTGCTTCTGCCTTTAATGCTTGTATTGATAAATTTGTCAAATCATTAATATTTAATCTTGGAGCATTTGGGTCTCCAAAAGTTTTTTCTGTTTTTTCTGATTTTTCACCATAATTTGATATTTTTCTTCTATGATATTCTTTTTTTATTTTGTTTTGCGGATTTGTTTCTAAAACTATCAATTTTTTTGCTTTTTTTACAACTATGCCATTTTCTTCTTTTTGCTGACTATTTGTTGCTTCATTGCTTGAAGTTGAGTCAACATCATCTTGGGTTGGCTCTTCTAAAAATTGTTCTTCCATTTGTACCTCTTTTTGTTCATTCATTTTTTCATCGCTCATATTCTCCCCTCTGCTGAAGTCAAAGATTTATTTTAGTAAATTCCAAAAATTAATATTAATTATTGATTTTATGTAAGAATATTACATTATACTGCAAAAAATTTTGTACCAAGTTTTACAAAATCCTTGTCAAAATCGATATGAGGTCATTCTTTACCTTCACATTACAATATATTTTCAATATCAATAGTAAAAAATCTAAAAAATCCTTCTAAAAATCTTTTCTAAAATTAATTATTTGTTGAAGAATGAATCAGATTAGTATGTTAAATATCATTTATGAGCATATAATTCGCTATTAATTATATACTTAAAATGTTTTAAAAGGTCAATCCTTTTCTAAAAAAAAAATAAGTTTAATTTTTTATCTATAAATTAGATAGTTCTAAAACATTTTAAGCTATATAATGACAAATTGAACGATTGCCATTATAGTGAATTTTAGTTCCATTAATATTACAACTTTAAATAAAGATTTGCGTTAAAAATCTATTTAAATGTGTATTAGAAATTAACAAAATTGTTTCAATTTCATTAATTTTTGGTATATACGTTAAGGTTGTAAAACTTTATTTATATTGTAAGTTTATTACCCTACCTTACCAACAGTCATTAGATTTGTGATTATTAGGAAACCTTTTACTGCCCCTTAATTATCTCACATCGCCCATTAAAAACAACACCATCGGATATTTTAATTTTTTTAGCTTTCACATTTCCTTGAACTTTACATATAGGTAACATTTCAACTCTTTCTTCTGCATTAATATCACCTTTAACAGTTCCATAAATTACAATTGACTTAGCTTTAATATTTGCTTGAACAGTTGCGTTTTCACCTATAACCAAAAGCCCTGTCGCATTTATATTCCCTATATATGTTCCATTTATTTTCAAAGAATCTCTAAATGATAGATCGCCATTAAAATTTGTATTTTTACCAAGGATTGTTTTAATTTTTTTATTATTATAATAATTTTCTAATAAGTTAGCCATTCAATCAGAACCTCAAAATCATTATTTCGTTTTCATTTCAAAAACCCCATCCCAATCATCAGACACAGGATTTTTTATAAAATAATTACATCTTTCTATAAAGATTTGGGAAGGTGTATCATTTGGATATATTTCTAATGCTTTACTAAATTTTAAAAGAGCTTCTTTAAATTTTTTCTCTTTATATAAAGCAAGCCCTTCTTCAAAAACTCTAATGCAATCTATTTTCTGTTTATTTATCATATTATTCAGATAAATCGTTATCCTCTGAAGAGTTTAAATATTTATTTATTCTTTTTTCTAATTCTTCTAAAGAAAACTCTTCATCTTTCATTCTACTGCCTTTATTTTCAATATCAATTATCTCTTCTTCAAGGCTATTTAACAATGCAATAGTTTCTTTGTATTCTTTTTCAAATTTTATTTTAAAATCTTCAATATTTTCTTTATTATTAAAATCAAGTTTTTTTAATTCATCATTTAATATATCTAAAGGTTTTTTTATATGCCTTGTAAATGATATTAAATTAGTATTTAAGGATTCTAAAATAGCAAGTCGTCTTTCTTTCTTAACTAATTGCTTTGAAAGTTCTTTTTGTTTAATTATATTTCTTATTCTTGCCAAAACTTCACTAAAATTAAAGGGTTTTGTTATATAATCCTCAATCCCCATTTCAAGTCCCAAAACTTTACTCTCAGTATCCCCCATAGCAGAAAACATTATTATAGGTAAATTCTTAAATTCATGAAATTCTTTATCTTTTTTGAGGATTTGGATAACTTCAAACCCTGTTATTTTAGGAAGAACATTATCAAGAAGCATTATCGCAGGAGAATACAACTTTACTTTTTCTAAAGCTTCTGCTCCATCTTTTGCTGTTATAACTTCAAAACCAAGTTTGGATAAGGTTATATCAAAAAATTCTAATGTTAAATATTCATCATCGACAACTAATATCCTCTTTGGTAATTTCATCACTTACAACCTGCCTAACCCTTTAATTTTTTTTCAAAAGCATCTCTTACTAATTGTTTTAACTCTTTACCTGGTCTAAAAATCGGTACAGCATGTTTTTCAACAGAGATAACTTCTTTTGTTCTTGGATTTATAGCTTTTTTTGGTTCTCTAATCTTTGATTCAAAAGTACCAAAGCCTCTAAGTTCTATATGCTCATCTTTTGCCATACCATCTTTTAAAACTTCAAATAATCCATCTAAAATTAACGCTATATTCTTTTGAGAAACTTCTCTCTTTTTAACACCAACATTATTTTTTAAAATATTTTCTTGTATAAGATAAACTAAATCTGATTTTGTCATAAATTTTACACCTATCTATTTATTAGCTTGCTTGTTTATGTTCGTTAAAAACATCTTTAATTTTTTTAACTATCCTTGATTTTAGTCTCGCACCTTTATTTCTATGAAATATATTTCTTTTTACAGCCTTATCTACTTCACTCATAAAAGTCCTTAATCTCATTTCAACATCTTCTCTGTTTTTTGTTTCAATAGCTTCAACCAATCTTATCTTTGCAGTATGAACTTTAGATTTAATGACTCTATTTCTATCTCTTCTTACTTTATTTTGTCTTTCTCTTTTTAATACAGACCTATTCATTTTTATCTTTCTCCTTGCTTTTCTCAAAAAATATATTATTATATCTTTATATACTTAAAATGTTTTAAAAGGTCAATCTTTTTTTTTAAATAAACAAGTTTAATTTATTATATATAAATAATATAATCTAAAACATTTTAACATATATATTAACAATTTGAATAATTGTCAATATAAAATTACCAAAAGTTTGATTTTTTGTCAACTAAATGTTATCTATTATTTTTTTTATAGAATATATTAATTATGAATAATTTGCAAGAAATTTTATCACAAATTCCAAAATTATCCGGTGTTTATACATATAAAGATGTAAATAATAATATTATATACATCGGAAAAGCTAAAAATTTGTTTAATAGGGTACACTCATATTTTAACAAAAATACCGATTTAAAAACTAGAACATTGGTAAAAAAAATCGATAAGATAGAATATTTTGTTACAAATAACGAAATTGAGGCTCTTTTACTCGAAAATAACCTAATTAAACAATTTCAACCAAAATACAATATAAGGTTAAAAGACTCAAAATCATTCCCGTTGATTAAAATTACAAAAGAAAATCTTCCTAGAATAGTCATGTGTAGAGAAAAAACAAACAAAAAAGATGAATATTTTGGTCCATATATTGATTCTTATAAAATTAAAACAATTTTAACAATTTTTAAAAAATATCTAAAGATTAGAGGTTGTAGGAAAAAATTTAAATCACCTTACAATTATAAACCTTGTTTAAATTATTATATAAAAAGATGTTATGCCCCTTGTGCTTCTTTTATAACTGAAGAAGAATATTTAAAAACCATTGATATTGCAAAAAATATTCTAAAAGGAAACACAAAACCAATAATAGAAATGCTTACACAAAAAATGTGGGAACACTCACAAAACGAACGATACGAGAGGGCGGCAGAGACACGAGATCAGATAAAAAGCATTTCAGAACTTGAGACAAAACAGTTTGTAGAAATGGTTAATGGTGACAATAGTGATTTTATTGGAATTTTTTCTGACTTTAATATGGCTTCGATTTCTCTTATAAAACAAAGGCAAGGTAAAATTATTGGAAAAGAAAATTTTATTCTAACAAATATAATTGATTATTCGACAGTTTTGCCAGATTTTTTGAATGCCTATTATTTAAATATAACAGAATTTCCAAAACATATTTTTATTCCAGAAAAAATAGATGACGCAAAAATATTGAAAGATGCAATAAATCAAAAATTTAATATAACCGTACATATTGATTTTCCACAATCTCCTAAGGATAAAAAAATTTTACAACTTTCAAAACAAAATGCTGAAATTTATTTTGAAGAAAAACAATATAAACTTGATAAAATACATTCTTTAAGAGAATTAAAAAAAGTTTTAAATCTTACAACTCTTCCACGAAAAATAGAATGTTTTGATATTGCAACACTAAGTGGTAAATTTAACACTGCAAGTATGGTAACTTTTACAGATGGTAAACCCAATAAGGCTGAATATAGACAATTTAACATAGAAGGACAAGGACATCCCGACGACTATCTTATGATGGAAGAAGTTATTGCAAGAAGATACCAAAAACTAAAAAATGAAAAGTTACCTTTTCCTGATTTAATCGTTGTTGATGGTGGGAAAGGACAAGTTAGTTCTGCACTAAATTCTTTGTCAGTACTTGATATTGATATTCCACTAATTGGGCTTGCAAAAAAATTTGAGCATATATTCTTACCTCACAAAAAAAGCCCATTGATTTTACCAAAAGAGTCTCTGGCTCTAAAACTTTTGCAAGCAATTAGGGACGAAGCACATAGATTTAGCAACATAAGACTTAGTAAAAGGTATAAAAACAAAACTTTACAAACAAAGTTGCTTGAAATTGAAGGAATTGGTGAAAAGAAAGCAACTTTACTGATAAAGAAGTTTAAATCACTAAAAAATATAGAAATCGCAACAATTGAAGAAATTGCTAAAGTTGAAACTATTGGTGAAAACCTAGCAAAAAAAATCTATAATTTTTTCCACACATAATCACATTGCGGGGCATTATAAGCGATTGTATTTTTTGTATCCCCATTTCTATCAAACTGATATTCTGGAAACACTGTCTTATGATACAATTTATCATAATCGCAAATATGACAAGTTAATTTAGGAACTCCACATTCTTTAAAAAAATCATAAAAAACACACCTAGTGATTTGTAAGTGTATCTT
Source organism: Spirochaetes bacterium GWB1_27_13 (assembly GCA_001829125.1). Lineage (GTDB taxonomy): Bacteria > Spirochaetota > GWE2-31-10 > GWE2-31-10 > MWDO01 > GWC1-27-15. The sequence goes on from MIAN01000202.1 coordinate 6,994, forward strand.
ATTTTCTTGTTTTATTAATAAATTATGTTTTTGAAGAAGTCCAAATCCATCATTCATTACTTTTTCTTCATAAAACATCCAACGTTTATACGAGTCTTTTATTTTCATAAACTTATATTTTTTTACTACTTTCATATCTGAATTAAAAGCGGCCTTTTCTACAAACGCTTGAGCAACTTCGTCAAATCTTTCAGAAGGAACAACTTCTTTCAATCTTAAATATACAGCAACAAAAAATGACAAAGGTTTAACATATTTTGCCTCTTCGGATTCTTCTTTAGCCCATTTGGTTTTTTCAAATATTTCTTTTGAATATTTTGAACATTCCATAATAAAGCTAAACCATTTAGAACCTAACTCTTTTTCTAAAACTGGCTTAATTGCCAGCATACCAGATATAGTTGAAGATATTTCATTAAAAATAGACATTTAATACTCCTAATTAATTTATACAACACACATTAATCTGACTATACATATACACAGATTAAAATCGCACTTCTACAGAAACAAGGGCAGAACCCCTCAGATATTCCCCATTTTTAAAAAATGGATTTTTTAACACAAAAAACGCGAATAAAACACGAAGATTTAATTTAAAAAATGTATTTTTCTTATATTTCTTCAGTAAATATTCCTTAACTTACAAAATTGAATTTCTTCCTTATTATAACTTTAAGAAGATAAAAAAAATAAGGAGGAAATCATAGAAAGAAGTTATTGATATTTTAACCATAATTATAAAAAGAGTCAAGAAATTAACTGAAAAAAAAATGTTAATATTTCGAAAATATCGTCCCGAATAAAGAAGTTAAAGATGAATTATAAATTTTTATTGATCGTAAATTTCTTATTATATAAAACCTCAATGTGAGAGTTGATTTATTGACCATTTAGAATTCGTTGAGCGTATCGATAATTTATTATATTATACTGTCGATGTGTTTATAGTTTTTGACCCAGTCTATAGCTTCTTTTTCGCTTGTGAATATGGAAGAATTTTTTGCTTTAGTAAATTTTATATAAATTTTAGCAATTAATAATAAAGTGGGATTGTCTTTCATAAGTATTGCGTTTGGTTTTTCGGGATTGTGTGTTTTGTGGTGGTTTGAACATAGATTTTGGTCAAGAGGAGAAAATCCTTTTAATTCCCGTCCATCGCTTATAAATCCAATATATTCTTCACCTGATTTAAAAATAGGTTCAACAGCGTCAAGAAAATTCTCGTATTTTAAATCTCCTAATATTGTTATCCAAATAATTTTGTCTTTTAATTCAGCCTTAACCATTAAAAGTCCTTTTATTACTAATCAATTTTTACAGTTATATACTGAAATGTTTTAGATTTGTCTTAAATTCAATGATATTTTTTTCTAAGTAATTTTAAGCAAACAAGTTGTAAAAAAACATTTCAGATATATAATGACAATCTGCACGATTATCATTATAAGACTATTATACTAACAAATCTTTAAATTTGCAATTATCTATTGTTTTTTTATACATTTTTTTAGTTTTATTAAAAATATATAGTTATTTTAAAATGGAAACAAAAATATAGACTTAAAATAAATATTAATAATAACATATTTATGAGATTATTATTACTATTATGATAAATAATAATATAATTTTTTACAAATTTATTTTTGATAAATTTGACTTTTAATAATTTTCAACCTATACTTTTATAAGAATATTTTTTTTAGTGATGTCAAGGAGTTTGCAATGCCAAAAATACTTGTTGTCGATGACTCTTCATCGTTGCGTTCAATAATTAGACATACCTTAGAAATTAATGGGTATCAAGTTATTGAAGCTGGTGATGGTTACGAAGCAATTCAAAAAATTTCGGATGATATAAAATTGTTGATTAGTGATATTAATATGCCAAAAATGAATGGAATTGAACTTGTTAAAAACATTAGAAATAATACCAGTTATAAGGCTCTTCCTATTCTTATATTAACAACAGAATCAGCAAGCGAGTTGAAAGAAGAAGGAAAAAAGGCAGGTGCAACTGGTTGGCTTGTTAAACCATTTGATGCAGAAAAATTATTGTTTATCATAAAAAAACTTATTGGTAGTTCGGAGATGTAAGATGTTTTATATAGAAAATGAGAAAACAGACAATGAAATAATTATAAAAATTAATGGCAATGCAACTATTCAAAATATAGAGAAAATTAACGAAAATTTTAATGAAAATCTCTCTTTTAATAAAATTATCATTGATTTAAGAAATATTACAGAAGTTGACTTTTCGTTTGTTCAAATATTAGTATTATTTTATTCTTATTGTTTATCAAATAAATTGTTATTAATTATAAAAGATGATTATTTTCCACAAAATTTAAATAATTTAGTTATCCAACTTGGGTTTGATAGACTTCAATTAAAAAATGAAAACTTGATATTTTCACTTAAAGATTTTTTTAAAATAAACATAGGAAGGCAATAAATGAATGATGGTAAACCACTTGATATTTATATTGAGGAAGCCTCTGAATTACTTGTAAAAATAGAGAGCCTTCTTATAGAGTTAGAAAATAATAATAATTCGCCAGAAATTGTTGACGAACTTTTTAGGGCTTTGCATACGATAAAAGGTTCTGGGAGTATGTTTGGGCTTGATATTATAGCTTCTTTTACCCACGAGTTAGAAACAATATTCGACTTAGTAAGAAAAAAAGAATTACAAATATCAAACCAATTGATTAATTACTCACTAAAAGCAAAAGACCATCTTGAG
>MIAN01000203.1 GCA_001829125.1 Spirochaetes bacterium GWB1_27_13
TAAGAGTTGGCGATGTAAAAGAATTTGAAATCATAGAAATCGACAATGTAAGAAAAAGAATCTCCCTTTCACTAAAAAACAAAAATGCACCTAAAAGATTTAATATAAAAGATTATATGGTGGAATAATTTTTTTAAATTGGAAAGGCTATCTCGGGGAGGGGGTAGCCTTTTTTATTTTGGATTGGATTGTGGAGAGAATAAGATAGGAAGTTTAAGAAATTGATGGCAATTTGGGTAGAGGTGTTATTCTCCGCAAAAAGCGTCAACTTGCTGTTATCGGCTGGAGTTGGGCAATGAGCCAACCAATAAGGCATTGATGCCACTATAATGAAACTTATTTAATTAACCAATTATACTCACAACTAATTTCATTACGAACATAATATTTGCTTTTAAATTTTTGTAAAGCAGCAGAGTATTGTGATAAAATTAATACAACATCACTATATTGAGGAAGATTTTCATCACTTAAAATATCTAAATATTTATTTTCTTGTTCATCAATTAAGAAATCTTTAATATCATTTAATAAACGATTAATTAATTTAACTTTGCTTTCATTCAAAGTTCCATCTGGTTTCTTTTTTGATAAATCTTGGATTTCTTTATATAAAGAATTAAATAAAGGTGAAGTTGTTTCAAATATATTTACTTTTTCTTTAGTCGTATATTCTATGTTTTCATTTTTTTTCATAAGCATAATTTCCTTTTTAATTATTTTTTATTTTTGCTGGAGGAGAAGTCTGAATATTACTTAATCCTTTTTCAGTTTTATAATACCATTTTCCACTAAAAGATTCAATTGTGATATTATCAGAACGAAATTTTTCAAGTGCTTCTAAATATTGTGATAAAATAAGAGTTACATCACTATTTGTGGGTAAATCATCTTTATTAAAGATTTCAAAATCTTCAAAGGGTTTATATTCTTTCCCTAAAAGTAAGTTACAATCTTTTATTGTTGAATTTATTAAATTTAATTTAAATATATTTAATCCATCATTTGGTGATTTCTTTGCTAATGCTCCCATTTCTGAATAGAAACTATTTAATTTTCCTATTAATTTTTCTAGAGCATCAATTTTTTTAATGTCTATCATTTTTCCTCCTATGAAGGGCAAGCCCTTTTAAATTCTACATATTTTTTCTTAATAACATCTAATGGTAATCTTTGTTTACTTTCAAATAATTCAACCATTTGTTCCAAATCAATATCCGTTAATGATATTATACAACGTCTTTGTCCTGACCATAAATCTATTATATTTTGTTTTTTAGACTTGTTCAATTCATTTCTTGTAATCAAAATTCCAAATTTTCCAAAATTATCATTCATATATCTGTTTAATTGATTTATATGCTCTCTTTCAATAGATTCTACATTTTTTATTTCCATAATAATTTGTTTACTACTATATTCATTGAATATTTCCTTTAAAAAAGGATGATCTTGATTATTATAAAAAATTAAATCTCTAATTAAAGCCCCAGATTCTGTTCTACTTTGTTCAGATGCAAAATCCAAATGAGGATACAATAAAGATGCCATTAATTGACAAATCAAATCTTCATACTTCTTATCGCTATTATCATTTTTCCCTGTTGGCAATTTCTTTATTTGATTTAATTTAGATTTAGCAGATGTAATTGGAATTTGTTTAAAAAGCGGATCATTTTTGCAATCTTCAAAAGTTCTTTCTTTTTCTTTTATGTAGTATTCAATCATATCATAATTATTTCTATTATAATTAAGAACTTTTATATGTGATAATTCTTCTCCATCATTATTTATTTTATCTTTAGGGCAATAATCTTTATAATAATCATCAAAATTTATCCAAGGAATAAAGCGTAGCCAACGTTTAGGAACAAAAATTATTGGTAATTTCGAATTCGGATTAATTGGTAATTTTACTTTTATGTTTTCGTCAAAAGAATATTTTTCAAGATTATAAAGAGTGGGTAATACACAATCTACCATTGGAATATTAATTTTTTCACATTGGTCGATTGTAAAATCAATTAAAAAAGATTTCATAAAATTACAAGATATATCACTGATTCTATCTTTTGATATTCCTTCAATATAGAATTGAATTTCTTCAAAATGTGTAAACTCTCTTTTGTTGTATTGTGGAATTATTTCAAATAAAGATAATATTTCATTTGCAGTCTTTTGGCTAATTTTATTTCCTTTTCGTTTATTAGAAAGACCAAGACCAACCTCTTCACATTCTGATGAGATAATAATTTGTTTTATTGCATCATTTTTCTTATTATTTTTTGTCATCCATCCTAAATGATTAAAAGAATTTAAAACTGAAGAATGAATAGATTTGTCTTGATATGATGGAGATTTCCATAACAAAAAAGGGTCTACAAAAAGTGGTATATCTTCATCTAAAAGAGGTATTGCAAAATCTAAATTTATTTGAGGAATAAATATATTATTATATTCAGTTATTCTAGGTCTAACCAATACCACAAATACTACTCCCTATATTTTTCTTATGATAACTAATTAATTTTTTACCCTGCACGACGCTGGATATTTTCCTACTTCCAGCTTTGTCCATATCTTACCGATGACAACTTGCAAATTAGCAAAGTTGTCAACTTACACCAACTACTTTTAGTATATAAAACTTTCTCAATAATATCAACAACTTATCAAAATTTTAATAATTTATCAGCAATTTGGATTAAGCAATCAGATCAGTAGTATATCTAGGTTGTTAGAGAGCGTAACAACTAACCTGTTGTTTCTCAAATTTCAACCCGCCACATTTACACAATTGTCAGTATAAGTATAAGTATGTATTTCATTTAATATAAAATCCATTTTATCTTTAACTTTTTCGATTTCATAATGAGTTTGTAAATTGAGCCAGAATTCAACCGAATTGCCAAAAAATTTTGATAATCTTAGTGCTGTATCTACTGTTATTCCTCTTTTTCCTTTAATAATTTCACTAATACGAGTTTGATCAATATGAATTTCTTTAGATAATTTATAAGCACTAATTTTCATAGGTTTTAAAAAATCTTCTAATAATACTTCACCTGGATGAATAATTTTAATTTTTTCGTCCATAAAACCTCCTAATGATAATCTACAATTTCAACATTTTTTGCATTGCCATTATCCCAGATAAAACAAATCCTCCACTGGTCGTTAATACTTATACTCCATTGCCCTTTTCTATCATTTTTAAATTAATTATCATTAATATATAATAATACTTTTCAATACTATTGTCATCAATATCAAGGTTGAATTTCCGACAACTCATTATACCAACTTCTGTAAACCAATAATTACCAAAATTAGCAAAATTTCCACTTTATTATATTATTCTATCTCTCCCTAATTGACTTTTTATTAAAAAAGTATTAATTTCTTCAATATTAAGGGGTAAAAAAATGCTATTATCTGAAGTAATAATTTAAAATGAAACAGAAAAAAATATTACGAAAAATTGGTTAAAAGAATTTATCGGAAAAATCAAACTAACTAAAGACCCTTTAGTCTTTCAAAAAGAGATACGAAATGAATGGTAAAATATGGCAAGGAGTTGCTCTGTCGCAATTCCTTGCCAGCAAAATATTTACTTCGTTTTACTACGAATTTAATGTATAATGAGTTAAACCATATCTAAAATTATAGGAAAATTTAATAAACCTGCCTTAGATTTATCATTTTTAACTTCATCACAATATTTTACTATTTCTTGGCAATTTTCATCTAATATTTTAATCATTGCCGCACCAAAAATCTCATTTATAGCAATATAGTTTAAATCATTTAAAATTTTTGAGTTTGGATGTATTGGGATTTTTATTTGTTTATTAGCATAATTTTTAGAAAATAAATAATTAAAAATTTTATTTAGGTTTAATCCATTATCAGAAACCAAACTTTTTACAGATATATTATTTTCAGTAACAGTATATCTAATATAACCTATGGCATTATCATTTTCTAAAAGAATCGATGTTGTCAAAAAAGGCGTTATACTTTTCCACTCAATAATAGAATCATCTGCAATTAACGAAAGATTTATATCACAAAATGTTTCATTATAAAAACTTATTAATTGTGGAATATGTTTTTGTTCAATAGGAATTTCTTTTAATGAATAAGGATTTTTATAATCTTTTTTATTAATTAAAATTCCACAATCACCAAACATATTTGTTTTATAGCCAAATTTAGGATAATAAGTCTCATGACCTAGCAAAAAAGAAAATTTGTATCCTTTTGATTTTGCTATTTTGTGACCTTCTTCAATTAATGCAAAACCAATCCCTTTTTTTTGAAACTCTGGTTTTACAGACACTGGGGCAAGGCATACAGATTTTATTTGCTTACCATATAAATTTATCAAGAATGGGGTAAACATTATATGCCCTACTATTTCATTATCTACTAATGCAACCAAACATAAATCATTATCATAAGATTTATAATGTCTCAATAAATCAACTAATAATACTTCACTTGTATATAAAGAAGTGCTATTTGTAAAAAAATTAATTTCAAATGCTTTTTGTGTAATTAATGCTATTTTATTAAACTCATTAATAGATTCGTTTCTAATCAAAAAATTCATATTTCCTCCATGAGAATATTTTAGTATTTAAGAGATTTAACAAGAAAATTTGATAGGACGGGTTAAAAAGAATAAAAAAGGTTTAAATCAATATATTTTGATTAAAAAAGACCTCTAATAATATCTTTTAACCCTATTCTCACAAAATCCATTTGATTTTTTGACATAATTACCTCAATAAGTTTATTACATATAATATACTATAAATTAACATAATTGTCAGCAATTAAATTAATTCAGTTGATAAAATTCTAAAATCACCTCCAATTATTAAATGTTACTCTTTTCTTCTTGACTTTAAAATAATTTGGATTATAATTTTTTTAGTAAGGAGTTATATTCCTATGATAAAAAAGAAAATTTGTATGCTTGGGGCTTTTGCTGTTGGCAAGACTAGTCTTGTTCAAAGATATGTTAAGAGTATTTTTTCTGATAAATATTTAACTACTGTTGGCGTTAAGATAGATAAAAAAACTCTTGAGTTTAATAATCAACAAATAGAAATGTTATTGTGGGATATTTATGGGGAAGACGAATTTCAAAGGGTAAACACTTCATATTTAAGAGGTACTTCTGGAGTACTTTTAGTAATAGATGGTACACGAAAAGTAACATTAGATACTGCATTTATTCTTAAACAGAGGACAGAAGAAGCAATTGGTAAAGTACCTTTTGTTTTAGTATTTAACAAAGTAGACCTTGAAAAAGAATGGGAAATTGAAGAATCCACTATTAAAAATTTATCACAAGAAGGCTTTACTATTGTTAAAACAAGTGCGAAGACTGGAGATGGGGTAGAAAAGGCATTTTTATTACTTGCAGAAAAACTTCTGGAGGAATAAATGTCTAATTTAAAAAAAACTATAGTAGATTATATTTGTGATTTGACTATTAAAAATCGTTCTTCTTCACATATACTAATAACTGCAGACGGTAAAATAAAAGAATGGGGTGGAGACTTAGAATTATATGGAATTTATGATTTAAATATAGATGATAATATAGAAGAAAAAATAACTTTTTTATATGGTTTTTTTCCACTAACTGAAGAATCCTTAATTTTGTCGTGTATTAAAAGTGATAGTGGTATTTCTACTGATGTACATATATTTCATATTAATGATGATATTTTGATATTATTTTTAGATGCAACAGAAAAAGAAAATCAAAACATAATATTCCAACAAAAAGCAAATGATCTTAGTTTGTTGAGAGACAAGCATTCCAAAATTTTAGATCAATATCTTGGTAAAGAACTTTCCGAAAAACTCTTAGAACTTAATATTCAGGAATCTGGCGAACTTAAATATGTTTCTATTTTATTTGCAGATATTTGTGGTTTTACTTCTTATAGTGAAAATCATTCGCCGCAAGATGTTTTTAAGTCACTTAATACATATCTTGCTTATATGATCCAGCCTGTTTTAGATAATGCAGGGATTGTTGATAAAATAATTGGAGATGCAGTAATGGCAATTTTTGGAGTCTTTCCATCAAATGTTCCACCAGCAATCCAATCAGTACAAACAGCATTCAAAATTATGGAAAATGTTAAAACATTAAATGAAGAACGAAAAGCCCAATCCTTAGATACTTTTGATATAAGTATTGGTATTGCTACTGGCAATGTTTTTCTAGGAATACTTGGTAATAAAAATCGAAGAAATATAAGTACAATAGGACATTTTGTAAACCTTGCATCAAGACTCGAAGGCGAAGCAAATTCTAAACAAATTTTAGTGGATGAAAATACTTACAAAGATATAGAAGATTTACAAAAAAAATTTAATCAAACTCAATTAACATTAAAAGGTATAGCAAAACCAAGTTTAGTGTACTCTTACGAGGAAAAATAAATGATTGATCCTAATATTTTAGATATTTTGCAATCTATTGATATTGCAATAATAGAATATTTTCCTGATAATTCATTACAAATAATAGGAAAACCTCCTATTTGGTTTGATGAATTTTTTAAAGATATTACAAATATTCTATTAGAAAAAGAATCAAATGATACATCTGTCTTTCTTCAACACTTTATGGTGGATGCAATAGATTTTTGGGATAAATCAATAAATGACAAGATAAAATCAGGAATATGGATAGAATCAAATTGCGAGGGGCAAGAAAAGGCTTTTGAAGCAACAGCAGTTTATTTAAATCAAAAAAAATTTTTAGTTATAGAAACAGCTTATATTAGTTATGAAGAAAAACAGAATATTATTCAAAAAGGTAGAGAACTTAGTTTGGCTTATCAGGCTCTTGCTCATACAGAAATAGAATTAAGAAAAGCAAAAGATGCTGCAGAAAAAGCAAATATGGCAAAAAGTAATTTTATTGCAGTAATAAGTCACGAAATTAGAAACCCACTGTCAAATATTATTGCAATGCTCGATATATTATTATATGAAGACGATAATAGCAAAGAATATGATGATAAATATAGAAATACCATATCAATTATAAAAAATTCAGCGGATTCTATATTGAGAATAGCAAATGACATCCTTGATTTATCAAAAATAGAATCTCATAAATTAGAATTTTTTATGGAAGACTTTAATATTCGTAATTTGTTGAAAGATATAATAAATGCGTATTCATACCAAACGAAGAATAAAGGTATAAAAATTGAATCTAATATATCAAATGATATTCCCGAATATTTAAATGGAGATCAGAGTCGTTTAAGGCAGATTATTACAAATTTACTAAGCAATGCTATTAAATTTACAGAAAAAGGAAGTATATCGTTAAATATCAAGAAAGAATTTGAAGACGAAACATCTTTTGTAATATTATTTTCTGTTAAAGATACAGGGATTGGTATCCAAAAGGATAAAGTGTCTCAATTATTTCAAAATTATAATCAACTCGATGCTTCTTATTCTAAAAAATATGGTGGGACAGGGCTTGGTTTATCAATATCAAAAAAATTAGTAGAGATGATGGATGGTTCAATAGGTGTAGAAACAGAAGAATCAAAAGGTAGCACATTCTATTTTACTATAAAATTAAAAAAATCGTTGATATACAGCAAAATTAATATAAATCAGCCGAAAAATGATATTTTAATATCTGAAGATATACAAGAAGAGACAAAAATACTTATAGCAGAAGATAATATTGTTAATCAAAAGATTCTATCTCATATACTTGGTAAAGCAGGTTACGACAGTGTTGTTGTATCAGATGGTATAGAAGTACTTGAGGTTTTACAAAAAGAAAATTTTGATTTAATCATAATGGATATACAAATGCCAAAAATGAATGGAATAGAAACTGCAAAAATTATTCGTAAAAACAATATTTCTATACCTATAATCGCTCTTAGTGGTACTATAATAGAAAAAACTCAATTTAATGATTTTGGGATCGATAAATATCTAACCAAACCGATTAATAAAAACGAACTTTTTGAAACTATAAACAATTTAGTAAAATAAATGAGAATTTTATGAATCTATTAACAATTTAGTAAAATAAATGAGAATTTTATGAATCTATTAACGGATATTCAAAAAACTAAAATTATTTCTATTTTAAGCCAACATTCTTTAATATTTGGTGAAGGTATTGTTTTTGAAGAAGATTTAGTAACAGAAGAATCCATAAATCTAATGAATTGTTTGGATAATCTTGATGAGTCTTCAATTAATCGGCTTATCTCAATAATAAGACAATATCGCCTACTTTTTGGAAGTGGTTTAGTTCAATATGATAACAAATCCTTTGATGAAGCTAATGACTTAATAGAAAAATTATTAAAGTACTTAAAACCTCAAAAAACTGGCAGAGTATATATAGGAGACCTAATATATAAAAAAGAAAAATTCTTAGCAATAAATCTTTTGAAAGAAAAATTTAGCTTTACTCCTAATATCAATCAAACTAAAAGCAATGGTGTTATAATAATTGTTGACTGTAATTCAAAAGATTGTATATTAAAAATCGAAGCAATAAAAGAGTGTTATATTAATAAACTGAATTATATTAAAAATTCTATCCAATTAGAAATAGATGGATTTTACAATTTTATAAATTTTGTTAAATCAGAAAAACAAAATAAAATTAACAAACCTTGCAAAAAACATAACCTTGATAATAAAATTTTTATGTTTTTTGAAAAAAAAGAACTAAAAAAATATAATTTGACATTAAAAAGTAAATCTAATATTTTTTATATAAATAACTTCTCAGGTTTTGATGGTTTTATTTTTTCTATTTTAAAGCCCCAAAAAGAAATCCCTATAAATAAAATTGACTTTATCATTAACTCAATTAAAAAATTTATTTGTCAATAATTTTAAACGCCAACTTTTCTAATTTCTGAAAAATAGAAATAATTGGAGGATTTATATTAAAAACAAAACATATCCTAACATACATAACCTTAATCAATTAAGTTCGATTAATAATTAATGGTATAATTTATGCTAATGAACTTAATAAATCAAGTTAAGGAGAAAGTATGTTTAAAAGAAGTTTTTTAAGTTTAATTTC
>MIAN01000204.1 GCA_001829125.1 Spirochaetes bacterium GWB1_27_13
CATACTTTTTGGAGAAAAATCTTGCGACTAGCACAATTTTTCGGAAAAAAGTATGCTTGTGGCGTTTTCTAATGACTTATTCAGTAGCCCCTAATTATAGTTAAAATATTAATAGCTTTTTTCATAATTTCTTCCTTATTTTTTATATCTTCTTACTATAATAAGCAACTGGGAAATTCAATTTTGTAAAGTTAAGGAATATTTATTGGTTATAAATAATAAAAAATTGCTAATAAGTTTTTTTTTACCTCCGATAATAAAATGGAAAGTTGTTTTTAATTATTGACTTTTTAGATTATTTATATTGGGATGGGGTAATATGAAAATAAGATTAAGTTTGGTTTTACTTATTTTTTGTATATTTAAATTTTATTCTGTTGAGGCTATTTTAATAGATTTTAATAATCTTGAGGATACGACAATAGATTTTTCTGACTTTGCTGGTACAAATTTTACTCAAGATGAAAAAGAACAGATGAAAATTAATTTAGATATAAAAAATTGGAATGTAAAAGTAAATTCTTCTTCGTTAAATACTATTTCTAAAAACAAAACTAAGATAGTAGATATTAAAGATTCGTTAGAATATCCAAATCAATCAGTACTTGGTGTGAGAATATTTTTTCCACAGAGACGAGCAAATTCTTATGCAGAAATAATTCCTCCTTTTGAAATTCCATCTTATTATGATACTCCAAAAAATCCAGATGGTCTTGGCTCTATGTTTGTTTATAAAGGTGTAATAAGAAATGTTGAGGTAATCAAAAAAATTGCTGTAAGAGTACTTGGTAATAATTTTAGATATGGTTTATATATAAGAGTGAAAGATAAATCAAACGAAAATAAAGATATATTTGTTGGATATTTAAATTATATTGGTTGGCAAACATTAACATGGATTAATCCAAATTATGAAAGAATTCTTGAAGAAGGACAAAAAAGAAAAGCAAAGGGAGACGATAGACCTTTTTACCCAGATGAATTTCCTTATATAAAATTTGAAGGATTTGTTATTCAAAGAGATAGTACTGAAATTGCTGGAAATTTTACTACTATGATAAAAGAAGTTAGTGTTGAATATGTTGAAAGATTTATAGATATTGGTACAGCAGAGCCTTCTCAAAGGCAAGAAAATGTTTTTAATGTGTATAAAGAAGAGTTAATTATTAAATCACAAAAAGAAATGAAAGATGTAAATAGAAGAATATTTCAACAATGGGTTGAAAATAACAAAATGCACAGATAAAATTAGGTTTTAAGAAGGCTATCCAATTGGGTAGCCTTTTTTATTACACGGATTAGCATTAGCACGGATTATAGGGAAATTAACACAGATTATATAATAAAAAAGGCAATATTCTAATAACAATATTGTTTTATAATAGAATATTATTATTTTATTTGTATTTTCTTTGTATTTTATAATATTTTAAAAGATATGCAAATTATAGTAATATTTCAATTTTATTTATTTTTTCTTTTTTTTAAGTTTGATTTTATAAATAATAAAAGATAGGACATAGCTAAATATATAAAGTAATAGCATAATAATCAAAAAGCCAGTTAAATTGAAAAAACCATAGCCAAATAACACAACTAACAAGGCTAAAAATATCAAATGATAAAAATAATTTGCAAAGGCAAAAGTACCTGGTAAAAATACTAATTTTGGTAAATATTTTTGTAGAATGTTTTCGATGAAGTATCCAAAGGCAAATAAAACAAGAACAAATCCAAGAGTATAAATAAAACAATCAGTATTATAATTCCATATATGTTCTTTATAAAAGCTAAAATTTGACATATTAGAAAATAAATTATTAGGTAACATTTTTTCAGAAAAAACTCTTTCTATAACATACCTTCCTTTGTCAGAAAAAAAAGTATTCAAAAAGCCATCTTTTATAGTGTAGAATGTAGAAATAAAAAGTCCACCTATTCCAGATAAAAAAATAAAAACTTTTTGTTTGTTTAAGTTTTTAATTGAGTAAAATATATTTCCAAAAAGAAAGCCAATAAAACCATAGATTATAGTTGGGCTCATAGGTTCATATCCATAATTGAATGGCACAAAAAATATTTTATTTTTTTCAAAAATTATTGTAATAATTATTAAGATAGTCACAAAAATAGATAAAAATAATATTCTATAAGAAGAAATAAGCAAAAATAAAGCACTAATTATAATCATCCAGCCTATTGAGTTTAAAATGCCCGGTGTAAATAAAACATCTGGAAATTGAAGCCCATGTTCTATAAAAAAGAGAATCATAGCAAAAAATATTAAGATAAAGCCTCTTTTTATAAGAGAAAAAAAGTACTTATTTTCAATGTTGAGAGTGTTATTTTTTTCAAAATAAAATGTAATTGAAAAGCCAGCAAGAAACAAAAATAAAGCTGGGCAAAAAGGAACAAGTTCAAAAATAAAATTTAAAGTTTTATTAGTTAAATCTGGATTAAATAATACAAGAAATGCGTGGTAAAAAAACATATAAAAAATTGCTATTGCTCTTAAAAAATCAATATATTTCTTTCTCATTGCTTTTCCATTAATCATTAAAATACTTAATTATTCCAATTAGTTGGATTTTTTCGGTATCAGGTTGTTCTGTATCTAATTTTAAAAATTGATTTTTTTCAATATCTTTTTTTATCAACTCTTCAATATTTTTTAATTCTTCTAAATGTAAATCAGTTTCAATATTCTCTTCAGAAAATATAAGATTATTTATAGAATGAATTCTTCCTTTGTATTTATAAAAAATAAAATAACTATTTTCATTGGCTTTAAATGAAGTATATGTTGGTTTTTTATAAGATTCAAGAGAAAGTTTTATAGTGTCTTCTGAAATGTTAAAATATTTTATAAATTTCCTTAAAGAAATATTATTGCTTATTTCTTTTGAAAAGATTTTACTTTGAAAGTCATCCAAATTTCTTACTGCGACAAAATCTTTAAAGTCTCTTGATAAAAATATTATATTTTGTTTATTATTTTCAGTAAAATCTTCAATTTTTTTATCATTTAAAAGCCAAGTTGCAAAATCAATTCCAACAATAGAAATAATTTCTTCAGATGAGAAATTTAGAGTCTCAAATACATTTATTTCTTTATCTATCCTTCTATCTGGTTGAAAGTTAAAAATTTTAGTCTTTTTTGAATTTATATTTTTTATTTTACTATTTCTTTGTTGTAAAATAGAAGTATTATAAGACATATCAAAATTAACAATAATTTCTGCTTTTGAAAAAATAACATTTTCATCCAAAATATCGGTTGCAATAAGGATGTTAGTATCAGTGTTGTTAAAGGAATTTTCTACTTCAAATTTATCGATAACTATTTTGTTGTCTTCATCAATATTATCAAAAGAGACATCATTTCCATAGCACAAAATTGTTTTAAAATTACTGTATTCTTTTAGTCTTCTTTCAATATAAAGAACTGTATCTTTGGATTCTGAAAAAATGATAGTTGATTTATTTTCTGTTTTTAGAATTTTTAATAAGTTTGTGATTTTATCATCAAGATTTTCGAGATAACGAATTTGTTCTATATTAGTAATTGTGGATTCGATATTTTTTATATCTTTATTTATATTATTTATTGCATTTTCTTTTAAAGATTGCTCCATATTATTATAGTTTTTAATTATATTTTCTAATTGTTCTTTTTGAAAAAGATTTGTTTCCTCGCTACTACCTTCTAAAAGTAAATTTTTGATAAACAAATTCTTATCAAGAATGTTTTTTAAGCAAATTCTAAAAGAATAAATACTTGATTCAAGTTTTTTATATATTTTCCATTTATAATAAGAAATACGATCGTTTTTTGCATTTTTAGACCACAATTTCACATATTCTAAATTTAAATCAGATAAAAATGGAACGAGTTTTTCATAAATTTTAACACAAATTTCATGGTTATAAGCATATTTCACCTGTGTAATCGTTGGTTTTTCTGTGTTAGTAACAGTATGGTTTTCAAAATAAGTATTTATGTCACTACTTTTAATATTTACAGAAAAATCAAGTATTATTTCTTTTAAAAGTTTTATTGTTGAATCATTAAAATTTTTTTTATTTATTTGTTCTTTGGCTAATTCAATTTTTTGAATAATATTATTAAAAACGCATTTTTCATTATTAATAATCGAAAGTTCAAGAAAGTATATAAAATCAGAAAATGATGATATTATTGGATAATCTGTGATAAAAAGACAACTTGCATTTTTATTTTTTTTAATAAGATTTTCTATATTGAGAGAAATGTTATCTTCATCGCCAAAATTTATATAAAGGTGAATATCAGAAACTATTATTAAGTCAGAGTTAAGATAATTTTCATAATTGAAATCAGTTTTGTATAAATCCAATCTTGAAATATATTCAACATCGTTTTCTTTTAAACCTGCTTTTTTTATGGATAGTTTCCAGTGATTTAAATCATTAGGAGAATGAACAATTAAGATTCTTTTATCATTGTCTTTATAATATTTAGAAACCATACAACTAATATCTGTTTTACCAACTCCTGCGGTATTAAACAAAAAAGCAGAACCATAATTTTTTAATTTATCAAGACAAATATAATAACTCATATTTTTGAATTCTGATGTATAAGATAAATCAAAGCCTATATTTTTTACAATATAGTCTTTTTCCATTAATTTAATCATACTTGAAACAAAATCTCTTTGATTTAAATAATAAGATTCTTGATAAGAAGCTTTTTTTATAATGCCAATTAAATCAGCACTTCTCAATTGTGTTATTGATGCTTTCCATAAATTGGTAAAAAAATCAATGTAATTAAAAGATGTTAAATTTGTATTAACTGGGCTTAATAATTCTATTCTATTTAAATCTTCTCCAAAAACAGCACTACCATTCCATATTTCAATATTATTTTCGATTTTAAGAATATATAATTTTACATCAAGTTTTTTTTCTGCATAAATTCTAAAATCAAATATTTTTTTATCATAAAGTACTTTTACAAAATCAAAAGTTTCTTTATTAAGTGAAATAGAATCTTTTTTTAACTCTCTGTAAAATTCTTTAAATGTAAATTTGTTTTTTTCACCTATGATTACTTTAAATTCTAATAAAAGACCATTTTCATAGAGCTTTTTTAGCTGTGGGTAAATCCGCTTTATTCCATCGAAGAAATTAAAGCTAGATATTATATGAAAAGATATTTTTTGATTTGCATTTAAACACTGTTCAATCTTTTTTTTGAAAAGATTTATAACATAATTATTTTTTATTTCATTCATAAGTCTAAGGATTCCCTAAATCAAGATTTTTTTACTTTAGTTACAATTGTTAAAATTGTGTGTTTGTATTAAAATTTTGGATGTATAAAAAAACAAACTGTAACACAAACATTTTATTATACATTTTTTTAAAAAATTTAAAAACTATTTTTTATTTTTTTTAAAAAAATTATATTTTTTGTAAAATTTTTAACTAATATTTCAAATACTCTTTAATAGTATAACACAGATTAATCGGATTGTCACGGATTCACCCGTCAAGCGAGTACAAGCCACAGGTTAAAATCGTATAATTACTTGATATTAAAGTAATTAGATTTTGTGATTTCTGACAAACCTAAAACATTTGAGTATATTTACAAAATTAATGCCATTTGTTAGAATATTTCCCGCTTCTTCACACAATTTTATCCTCAGCATTACAAAATATATTATTTTTTTTAATCTGCCCCAAGCATAATATCAGCAAAAACTTTTGCATCAGAAAGAGTACTTTTTATTGACGAATATTCGTTGGGGCTGTGCATTGTATTATCAACTGTTGACCACAACGCAGCTTGAATTCCTTCCATTCTAAAATAAGCAGCTACTGTGCCACCGCCGATTCCAATTAATTTTGCTTCTTTATTATGAATATTTTTAATTGCTTTTTGGAGCAATTTAACAACTGGTGCATCTTTATCAGTTGGAGGGGCTGCTTGCAATCTTTGTTGGATAGATATTTCAATTTTTACACCAAAATCTTTTTCGACAGATGCTGCTATACTTTGTATTTTTGTTAATACTTCTTCTATTTTGTAGCAAGGTAGTATTCTACAATCTAAACCAAGAGTCTCTTCGCCCGGTATTGTGTTCATATTGGTAACTGTACCAATTCTTTTTGTTGGCTCAAATGTAGAATATGGAATATCAAAAAGGGTATTTTTTTCATCATATATTTTATAAAGTTCGTCCAATCTAACGCAGAGGTAAGAAGATGCTCTTGCTGCATTTATTCCTTTGTCGGGTCGTGAGCCGTGGGATTGTTTGCCATTAATTTTAAATGTAACCCACAATATCGATTTCTCTGCAATTTCTATTGAGTTGCCCTCAGGGTCTCCAACATCTGGAGTTAAAATTAAATCATTTTTGTTAAAAATATTTTTGTTTTTGAGAATCCAATCAATTCCGTAGCCACTGCCAACTTCTTCATCCGCAACAAACATCAATTTTAAGCTAAATTGTGGAATTATTTTATTATCAAGTAAAAATTTTACTGCAACCAAAGAACTTACAAGGCTTTGTTGATTATCCTCTGTCCCTCTTCCGTAAATTTTATCATCTTTTACAACTGCCTCAAATGGGTCTGTATCCCAAAGTTTTATTTCACCTTCAGGCACAACATCGGTATGTGTAATAATCCAAAGCCTTCTGTCTTTTTCTTTTCCATTTAAAGTGACAATTAAAGTTGGTCTTACTTTAGAAGAAACTCGTTCATCTGGAACAAAAATTTCTTCCATATTATCAAAGCCCCAATTTGATAAATAATTTTTTAAAAACAAAAACTTATTATACTCACCATCACCACCATTTTCTGGATTTATAGCTTTTATCTTTGTCAAATTTTTTTGTAAATCTATAACTAAATTTTTAAGTGTATCAATGTAATCATATTTTCCCATAGTTAGTCCTATTATAAATATTTATTAAATGATTACTAATAAATTCTAATTTTGTCAATAACTATGAGATAAAATTTGTAATCCAATTTCCTTGCAAACTTAGTAAAAATTTATTATATTATAACAGATATTAAAAGCAATATTCGCGAATGTAGCTTTTAATATCTGGATGGTTGTAGATGATAAATTATTCTAATTTTGATGAAATATTTAAAACTTTAATGAAAGAGTATTTTGAACAGTTTGCTGTTGTTATTACAGATTATGAGATTACAAAACTTCCAAAAACAACAGACTTATTGATAATAGAAATAGAAGAAAAATTTAAAAATAAGTTGCAATTTTATGATTACTTTAAAAAATATAATGGTATTGAGTTTAAATCGCCAGCAGATAGTTTTAAAATTGAAATTGATGAATATAAGTTAGGTTTTTATCTAAATGGGATATTATTACAAGAAAAAGAAGCAAATACAGAAAATACAACTTTTACAGTAGTAGCATCTAAAAAACCAATAAAGTTTTTTAAGAAATATAAAGATAAAATTAAGAAAGTTAAGAATGGTTTGTATATAATTGATGGAATAGCAGTAATACCAATATATTTTGCAATAATTAAAGAAATTCCATTAATTTTTGAAGAAGAATATAAAATTCTCAAAGAATTTAGCGTAGGTAAGGATAGAATTGATTATTTTAAATTATTAGTTAAAAATATAGATAAATTTGATGATAAATACATACAAATAGCAATATCTTTATATGGAGAAGAATTTTACAAAATATTAAAGGAGGCTGGCTTTATGACATTGGTAGAAAAAAATATATTTAGAGTAGCAGAGCTAACTGGTTTAAAAGATGTCTTAATTAATGAAGGCAAAAAAGAGGGTATAAAAGAGGGCAAAAAAGAGGGTATAAAAGAAGGCAAAAAAGAGGGTATAAAAGAAAATGCTAAAATAATGTTAAAAAAGGGATTAGATATAAATCTTATTTCAGAAATCACAGGATTAACAATTGAAGAGATTAATAAATTATAACACTGATTAACACAGATTATTAAAGAAGACTTCTCAAAATTTCAGGGTAGTAGGGACGGAGTCTCTATAAAACATTATTTTATTCTTTTTACATTATTTTTTATGAAGTGCCTTAATTCTATTTGCATAGATAAATAGAGGAGTTTTTCTTTCGGAGTCATATCTTTTAGCGGTTTTTCTAAATGCCCATCAAAATCTGGGTGAATTTTTGGGTTATTCATTTAAAAGTTTCTCCAATGTTTTAATATCTTCAATATCTTTATCTCTTAAAGGATTAACACATTTTTTTGCTGTAATCAAGTCATTTTTACTTGAAACAAACAATTTAATATTATCAATTTCTAAGATATTAGCATTTCGTTTTAGAGTTTCATAATCAATCGGATAAGTAAGAAAAATATCAACTTGAAAAAGTCCTGTATTTGATATTACTGTATAAACTAAAGCATTTTTTTCTTTTATCCATGTTTCTCTAATTTCGGATTTTAATAAATTTTCCATTGGCTCAGGAATTCTTGGAATAAACTTTAATTTTTTTAATAGTTTAACTAATTTTTCTAAGTTTTTATCTGACATGAAAATATTTATATCTAAATCAAAAGTTGTTCTTTCACATCCTTGTAATATACAGGCGACACCACCACATATTACATAATCTATATTATTTTCTGATAGTTTTTTAATAAAATCAAAAATAAAGTTTTTCAAATTCTATTACCTTCCTATAACACTGATTAGCACGGATTAAGATAGATTGGCACAGATTATTAAAAAGGACTTCCCGAAATTTGGTAGTAGGGACAGAGTCCCTACAAGTGCTCCTTAAAATACCAATGTATTTTTCCAAATATTTTTTAACTCTTTTAAGTCTGCTTCAAAAATTTTTTCGGTTTTTGAATTAACAACTAATTTTTGTTCTTTTATAGTTTCGCCGAGTAGATAAATATTTTCATCTTTCATAATTTCCAAAAATTCTTTTTGTTTTTCTTTAGAAATGCTTACCAATATTCTTGATGGGCTTTCAGAAAATAATTTTTCTTCTGTTGTGAGATTTCCTAAAATATCAAGGTCAATTTTAGCACCAATATTTCCAGAAAATGCAGCTTCTGATACTGCAACAGCAAGTCCACCATCAGATAAGTCGTGTGCTGAGTTTAATAAGCCATTTTTTACTAAATTATATATTTTTTTGTACATTTTTAACG
>MIAN01000205.1 GCA_001829125.1 Spirochaetes bacterium GWB1_27_13
ATATACAAAAACACAATATAATTGAAGCAAGTGCAGGCTCTGGCAAAACTCACACGATAAAAAATATAGTATTGGATATTCTACTAAAAACTAACACTGAGTTATCTGAAATTTTAGTTGTAACTTTTACAGAAAAGGCGACTGGTGAATTGAAAGATAGGATTAGGCAAACAATTGCTGATGAGATACCAAAGGTTATTAATACAAATTTAAAAGAAAAATTAACAGATTGTATAAATAATTTTGATAGTGCATCGATTTTTACAATACATGGTTTTTGTAATAAAATTTTAAAAGATTATTCTTTTGAAAATAAACAAAATTTTGAAAATGAAATAATTAAAGACATAATTGTTTACAAAAAGTCCCTCAATAAACTAAAACGCGAAAAATGGAAAAATCTTTATAAAGAAAATCTTTTTGAAATACTTGAAATTTCTAATTACCCAGACCTAAGCTCTAAAAAAAGTAGATGGGAAGAACTTGTAATAGACATTGCAATGAAATATAAAAAAGATGATATTATTCTACCACAAAAAATGGATGATTTTTTAGAATATTTTAATAATCTTGTAAAAAATATTCAACAAAAACACGATGAGATTGTAAATTTTTTGGGTAGAATAGATACTGATAATATAAAAAACAGTGATTTTTATCTAAAATATGATAATTTTACTAATAACATTAAAAATAAAAATACTATAAATGATAAATCTAGTAGATTAAATAAAATCATTCTACCTATCCTAAAAATAATAAATAAATTTCAAAACGAGCAAATTAGTTTAACAAAAAATTATATTGAGTTTATTTATGGCTTGGCAAGTTGGAAGGTTTTTTCTGAGAATGGTTTTAATTGTTTGGTTAATTATAGAGGTAAAGAACAGCCAGAGGTTTACGAGGTGTGTCCTTTTATTGATGATCTGATTTGTTTACTTACAGATATAAAGAATTTAATAGAAGAAAAAAATATAAAACATCAACTGCTTGTCCAAACAGTTTCTGATTTAAAAGAAGAAGCAAGGATTTTTAAAAGAGAAAATAGTTTTATAAGTTTTGACGATATGCTTACACAAGTTGAAGAATCTTTAACTGATAATGATCTTGTAGATAAACTTAGGGTTAAATATAAATACGGGATAGTTGACGAATTTCAAGACACGGATTCTATACAGTGGAATATTTTCAAAAAAGTGTTTTTAGAAAGTAAAACTAATAAACTTTTGATTATAGGTGACCCAAAACAGGCAATTTATGCTTTTAGGGGTGCTGATGTAAACACTTATTTTATTGCTAAAAATGAGATGGAAAAAAATAATGCAAATCCAGTAAACCTTCCATTTAACTGGCGAAGTACAAAGCAATTAATTGATATTTACAATTTGATTTTTAATAACTGGTTTTCTACAAAAGACGAAATTAAATATATAGACACTCGTTATCCAGATGGAAATGAAGATGATCGACCAAAATTAATATCTTCTGACACGACTTTTAATAGTTTGGGGGTAATTAATCTCGGTGAATCTTTAGCAAGTGATGCAAAGTTTAGCAGTGCAAAAATTATTTCACAAGAAATTAAAAAACTTTTGAACTCAAACATAAAAATAAGGATAAAAAAAGAGGAGCGATATTTAAAAGCAAGCGACATTTGTATTTTGATTAGAACAGGAAGAGATGGAAAAATAATTGAAAAAGAATTGACTTTGCAAAATATTCCTTTTAGTTTTTACAAAAAAGCGGGGCTTTATCAAACAGATGAGGCAAAACATATTTATTATTTGTTAAACTCAATTGCTAATCCAAAAGATAGGGAGAGTTTTTTTAAGGCATTACTAACGAGGTTTTTTGAGATTGATATTGATAAAATAGAAAATTATGAGAATATCAGTGTAGATTCAGAAGTTAAGAAATTGTTTTTAAAATGGGATTATTTTTCAGAAAAAAAACAATTTTCGAGATTATTTCAATCAATAATGGAAGAAACTGGTATTTTATACAGAGATATAAAAGAAATCGATGGCGAACGACGGATTACTAATTATTATCATATTCTACAAAACTTAGAGAATGAGGCACAAAAAAATAATCTTGATATTTTGGACATTGTTGATATACTAAAAAGTTATATAAATACAAATGTTTTGGTTGAAGAGATCCTTGATTTGCAAAGGCTAGAAACAGAAGAAGATAAAGTTAAAATAATTACTATACATTCGAGTAAAGGGTTGGAATTTCCAGTTGTTTTTATTTTTGGTGGTTTTTCTAAAGGAAATCCAAAAAGTTATTTTAAGTTTCATAATGCGGAAAAAAAACTTGTTTATGATTTGACAAAAGATGATGCAAATAAAATTATTTTTAATGAAGAAGAAGAAAACGAGGAAAAACGGCTTTTTTATGTTGCAATAACAAGAGCGATTTTTAAACTCTACATTCCGTATTTTGAACCAAAAATAAAAAATAAATTAGGTCCACTTGGTACATTTATAAAGAATATAATAGAAGAAACTTTTTTTCAGGAAAATAATCCAAATGTGGAAATCATAAAGTGCGGAGAAAATTTACAAACAATTCTACAAAAAAACATTCTAAAAGAGGATATTGTTAAAAATGAAGATATTTTGCTGCCAGAAAGACTTTTTGTCGAAGTTGATAAAAGTATAAGAGATAAAAAAATTGAAATACTTTCGTTTTCGAGTATCAAAAAAGAAGAAGGGCAAAAAGAGACTTATGGAAATTTTGCCCAAAAAGAGGAAGATACTGGGGGGGACGAAGAGGTTGAAAAAGATACTCTTCCGTCTGGGAATAGGGTAGGGAGTATGTTTCATAGTATTTTGGAGAATATTGATTTTTGTTTGGCTTCACAAATTACAGAAAATACTAGTGACAAAAAGTTTGAAACTATTTACAGTTTGATTGATAAAAATTTTAACGACTACATTTTAAAATATAGTAAAAATCTTTCTGATGAAAAAATAAAAATTTACAAAAATAAAATTTTAGAAATAATTTTAAATACATTAAATACACCAATTGATAAAGATGGTTTTAAACTTAGCATGCTAAAAAATGAAGATAAACTCCATGAAGTTCAGTTTTATTATCCAATTACTCAAACAAAAGATATAAAAATAGAAGAAGTTAATTATAAAGAAGGTTTTTTGACTGGTTTTATAGATATGATTTTTAAAAAAGAGAATAAATATTATATACTTGATTGGAAGTCAAATAAATATTTAACATATCAAGGCGAAAATTTTTCTAATCGTGTCAAAAAAGAATATGGTTTGCAGTACGAATTATATAGCATTGCACTAATTAGATATTTAAAAAGTGTTTTACCTGATTTTGACTATGATAAACATTTTGGCGGGATTTATTATATCTATCTTAGGGGAAAAGATGTGTCTGATTTTACAAAAGGCGTATTTTTTGAAAGAATAGATAAAAATCCAATTTATGACTACGAACAAAAACTTTTTGATATTTGATTAAAGAACAACGCTCTTATTTAGGGCTTGCTAAATAAACCCATAACTTATTATCATATAACAAGTTATAATCAAAAATTAGGCTTAAAAATGCAAGGATTTTTTAATTACCCATTAAAAATCCTTGCATTTTTTTAAAAAGAAAAAAAGTTTGGCTAAACTTTTTTCCCTATTTCCACGCCCAAAAGCTACCTGAATATCATTAACTTAACGCTACAAGCATACTTTTTGGAGAAAAATCTTGCGACTAGCACAATTTTTCGGAAAAAAGTATGCTTGTAGCGTTTTCTAATGACTTATTCAGTAGCCCCTATTTATGATTCTTTCCCTCTAAACAATCTCACGATTTTTTTGACAAAATACAACATTTTTAGTATAAATTATATATGTTAAAAAAACTAATTTTACCAATTTTAATTATACTTTTTTCGAGTCATTTATTTGCAGATGAAATAATTTTTAATCCAATAAATAAAACTTATATTTACAATAATTTTGTTGCTGATAGATTATATCCTTTTGCTTATACAAACGAAATGTATCTTGTTGATAGCAAAGTTAATTTAAAGTTAATTGAAGAAATTGAGTCAGATAATTTTTTGTTTGGTGATATTTTGAAGGTTGAAATAATTGATGGGTATTATAAGGGTAAAATTGGTTATATTCTGGAAGATTATCTAAAATTAAGTAATTTTTCAATAAAAAATGGCTTAGAAGTGTATTTTAAGGAAAATAGCAAATCTTTAGATGGTAAAATAATTTTTTTTAAAGAAATGCGGTGTTTAATAAAAGAAAGTAGGATTGAAGAAGGGCAAGAAGTATTGGTTTTACAAAAACAACCGTATATTAAAGAAGATTTTATTGATTTTGCAAATAAAAATTCTATAAGGTATATAATAGATATTGTTTCTGATATAAACTACTATTTAAGGAACAATAAAGCAGTAATTAAAGTTGTGAATTCACAAAATTTATTTGAATTAGAAAATGTTAGTTGTGGTGACAATTTGTCAAATTACGATGGGATTATTTTTTGTGATAGAAAGAACTCTTATTTTTTGGAAAAAAAAGGTTTTACAAAAAGTATAATTATCCCACAAAAAGGCGAAAATGTTTTTTTGTCTTTTATTGAACCAGTTGAATACATAGATTTTAAACCAAATTTTTTTTATGAGAAAAATAATTTTTCTTTTTTTAGTGATTCTACCCAAAAAATTGGTGTAAAAGTTTTAGGTGATGACTTTTCATATTTTTGTATGCCTGATTTAACAGATGATAAACTTATTACAAAAGATTGTTTTTATATTGAGAATATTCCACAAAACGTAAAATTATTTTGTAATATAAAAGAAGTTTTCCACCCTGTTTATTTAAATTATTTTAATGAAGAAAAACTCTTATGGGAAACTGTTAATCTAATTTATGAGGATGGCTCTTATAAACTTAATATTTTGAAATCTGGATATTATGCTTTATTAACTTATCAAGAAACAAGTTATACTAATCTAAATATAATAAAAAATGCTAAATCAAGTAGAATATTCTTAAAAAATAAAAATAATAGCTTTATAAAGCAATATATGTCCCAAAATGATGATGTTTTAAAAATACCAATTAATGAAGAAGTTGAAGTTATTTCTTTTTTAAAAGACAATCCATACACATTATATCAAAAAAGAATAAGAAAAGATGATTTAAATATAGAAATTATAAGTAATTATACTAAAAAAGAAGTGAAAAAATTCAACAAACTTTTTTATGGGATGTGGCAGAAGACAGGTATAAAAAAAGATAATAAAATTATTAAAGATATAGAAAAAAATAACAATATTCTCGAATTTTTTGGTAGAATGGAGTTAAATGAAGGAAATAAGATTGTTTTTTATAATGATTTTTATAAAATCGAAGGTTTTTTTGAATTAATAGATGATTATAAAATTATTATTTATATAAAAAAAATTAACTATCCTGTTGATGATATTAGTTATGGCGAAAAATATTTTGTTTCTCAATCAGTTTTTAATTCAAATCTTGTAATACCAGCATTTTATTCTTTTTATGGCGGAACTCTCCAAATTTCTTTTGATACTATATTTTTTGATAGAAGAATGACATTTAAAGACCAAAATAAATATGATAAGTCAATAATTGGTGAAAGTTTAAGTTTTAGAAACTATTTTTTCCCACAAACTGAAGATAATTGTAAATATAAGATTTATTTTTTTAAGGAGTAGGTGATAAATTGGATTATTTTTATTATATACCAAAAAGTTTTTGATTGTTACAAATTTAAAAAGTTAAATATATTTACGCGATTTAATCTGTGTTATATATAACTAATTAAAGTTGATTATTACTAAAAATAGATTTACATACTTAAATTTTCTTGAATTATTCATAAAAAGATAGTATATTTAGGAATATTCTTTAAGTTAAAAAAAATTGAGTTTAGCTATATGGTGAATAACTGATGAGTAATATAGATTTTGGTATAAATGACAATGATTTTATTAGAGGTGAAGTACCTATTACAAAAGAAGAGGTTAGGGTAATTGCTATTTCAAAATTAAAACTAACCAAAGATTGTAATGTTTTGGATATTGGGGCTGGGACTGGCTCGATTACTGTTGAGATTGCAAGGCTTATTGATGGAATGGTTTATGCTATCGAAAAAGAAGATGATGCTATCGATTTGATACAGAAAAATTCTTTTAAATTTGGCGTTAGTAATGTAAAAATTATCCAAGGCGAAGCCCCTTATGTTTTGGATGGAATAACTGGTTTTTCTAAGGTTGTAATTGGTGGTTCTGGGGGTAATTTGGATGAAATTTTACAATGGGTGGACAAAAATATTCTACCTTATGGGAATATTGTAATTTTATCGATAACTTTGGATACTCTTACTAATGCAAATGTATTTTTTAAAAATAAAAATTATGAGACTGAAATAACCCAAGTTTCGATAAATAAACTTGTTAATGTAAAAACTGTGTCCATGTTTAAATCACAAAATCCAATTTTTATAATCTGTGCAAAAAAAGGAGAATAAATGGCTAAACTTTATGGGGTAGGTGTAGGTCCTGGTGATAAAGAATTAATTACTGTTAAGGCTATCGAAGTTTTGAAAAAAGCAGATATTATTGCAATACCAGAAAGCAATAACGAAAAAGGTAGTACCGCTTATGAAATTGTAAAGCCTTATATTAAAGAAAATATCGAAACATTAACTTTAACATTTCCAATGATAAAAGATGAAAAAGAAAAAGAATCAATAAGAGAAAAAAATGCACTACTTATTAAACAAAAAATTGATGAGGGAAAATCTGTTTGTTTTATAACTTTAGGTGATCCAATGCTTTACAGTACTTTTATTTACCTTTTGCAAAATTTAAAACAATATAATATTGAGGTTGAAACAATTCCCGGTATTACTTCGTTTTCTGCTATGGCGAGTTTACTAAATATGCCTTTAACAATACAAAAAGAAAAATTAACAATTGTTTGTAGTTTTGATGAATATGTTAAACAACTTGTTAAACTTTCTGATACAATCGTTTTTATGAAAGTTTCTTCTTATAGAGAAAAACTTTATGACTTAATAATAGAAAATAATTTACTAAATAGTTTTATTCTTGTGTCAAATGTTGGAAAAGAAAACCAAATCGTTAGTTTAAACCCAGAAGATTTAAAAAATAGTGATTTTTCGTACTTTACAACTGCAATTATTAAAAAATGAGGAAAAAATATGTCAAAAGTGTTTTTTATTGGTGCAGGACCAGGTGATCCTGAATTAATTACTCTAAAAGGTAAAAGGCTTATAGAGGAATCTGATGTTATTATTTATGCTGGGTCTTT
This sequence comes from Spirochaetes bacterium GWB1_27_13, assembly GCA_001829125.1. Lineage (GTDB taxonomy): Bacteria > Spirochaetota > GWE2-31-10 > GWE2-31-10 > MWDO01 > GWC1-27-15. The sequence goes on from MIAN01000205.1 coordinate 7,350, forward strand.
GGTTAATCCAGAGGTGTTAAATTATAATAAAAAAAATGCAAAAATATATGACAGTGCAAAAATGAATCTTGAAGAAATAATTGAAGTTATGAAAGATAGTATTTCTAAAGGATTGTGTGTTGCAAGAGTGCATACAGGAGACCCGTCAATTTATGGTTCGATTAGGGAGCAGATTGAAGAATTAAAAAAGTTAAATATAGATTTTGAAGTTGTGCCTGGGGTTAGTTCTTTTACTGCTGCGGCAAGTGTGTTGCAAAAAGAGTTTACTGTTCCTTCAATTTCTCAGACTGTAATTTGTACAAGATTTGAAGGTAATACACCTGTTCCAACAAGTGAAAGTATCGAATTACTAGCATCTCACAAAACTTCAATGGTAATATTTTTGTCTATCCATAAAATTGAAGACTTGGTTCAAAAATTATTGCTACATTATAAGGAAGAAACTCCAATTTCAGTTGTCTATAAAGCAACATGGGTTGATCAAAAAATAGTTTCTGGAACGTTAAAAGATATTAGCCAAAAAGTAAAGAATGCTGGTATTAAAAAAACTGCTCTAATTTTGGTTGGTGATTTTCTTGGTAATAAATATGATAATTCAAAACTCTATGATAAATTTTTTGCTACTGAATTTAGGGATGCAAAATGCAGTACGGAATAATTGCTCTAACAAAAGGCGGGGTTAATTTAGCAAAAAAAATTAAAAGTTTTTTTTTACAATCAGATATTTTTACTTTACCAAAGCTTAATCAAGGTGATTTTATAAATATAGAAGAAAATTTTGCTGATTTTGTTGGAGAAATTTTTACTAAATACAAAACATTAATTTTTATAATGGCAACCGGCATTGTGGTTAGAAGTGTTGCAAAATATATTCGAAATAAAACTGTTGATCCTGCAATTGTTGTAATTGATGAGGCAGGACAATTTGTTATAAGTTTACTTTCTGGTCATATTGGAGGGGCTAACGATGTGGCAAAAGATATTGCCCAAAAAATAGGTGCGACCCCAGTAATTACAACTGCATCAGATGTTCAAAAAAAAATAAGTGTCGATATGCTCGCCAAAAAATATAATTTGATAATCTCTTCTATGGATGATGCAAAAAAAATTACATCGCTTATTGTTAATAATGAACCTGTTTTTGTAGAATCAGAAATTAAACTTGATATTCCAGACTATTTAAAAATAGATAAGTCTTTGGCTAAAGGTTTAATTTGTGTTACAAATAAAGATCAAATTTATGAAGAAAAACCTTTTGTTAAACTTATTCCACAAAATATAATATTAGGAATTGGCTGTAAAAAAGATGTTTCTTATGAAAAAATGATAAAATTTGTAGAAAACGAGTTAAAGATTCTAAATATAGATAAAAAAAGTATAAAATATATTGCAACAATTGATATTAAAAAAGAAGAAAAAGCAATTTTAGAACTTGCTAAATATCTTGATGTGCAAATTGTTTTTTTTATGAAAGAAGATATTGAAGAAATTGAGGCTAACTTTTCAAAATCAGAGTTTGTTAAAAAAAATGTTGGTGTTTCAAATGTTTGTGAGACAACCGCTTTTTTAGCTTCTGCAAGAAAAGGAAAATTTTTATTAAATAAAAAAGCCAGTGATGGCATAACTTTGGCAATAACTCAGATGAATATGGATTAAATTTGAAGAGATTGCACGGATTATGCGTGTTGTGATAAAAAAGTTTAATCTGTGTTATAATACAGATTAATCAGATTGTTACGGATTGATACAGATTAACTCGTGCAAGTATATACAATAACTATTTAACTTTTTGAATTTGCGACAAATCAAAAATTTTTTAGTATATATCTAAATAAATTTAGGTTTACTAATTCAAATTTAAAATATAAAGAATATAGGAAAGTTGTAAGAAATATATCTGGGTCTGTCCCTCAGGGACGGAGCAAGGGACAGACCAAAAGATTCAAAATAAAAAAAGATGATTTTGGTTCTTCACTTTTGTTATTTTAAAATTTATATATGAAACAGATTACACCTATTAGAATTGTATTATATATGATAGTTCGTTCTATTTAGATTTTAGAATTTTTGATAAATTAAATTTAGTCGAGGATATTTATGGATGGTAAAATTTTTATAGTTGGTATTGGTCCTGGTGGCAAAGACAATATTACTTTTAAGGCAATGGAAGTTTTAAAAAATTCGGATGTAATAGTTGGTTACAAAACATACACTGATTTAGTTAAAGATTTTATTTTTGACAAACAAATCGTTTCGTCAGGTATGAAAAAAGAAGTTGAGCGATGTAACGAAGTTTTTGAACTTGCCAAAAACGGTAAAACAGTAAGTCTAATTAGTAGTGGCGATGCAGGTGTTTATGGAATGGCTGGCATCATGCTTGAAGTATTGCAAAAAGAAAACTCTAATATAGAACTTGAAGTTGTTGCTGGTGTAACTTCAAGTCTTTATTCAGCTTCGTTATTGGGAGCTCCTTTGATGAATGATTTTGCAACTATTAGTTTGAGTGATTTGATGATAGATTTTGATGTGATAAAAAAAAGGCTCGAACTTGCGGCAATGGGTGATTTTGTTATTAGTTTGTATAATCCAAAAAGTAAAGAAAGACAAAACCAGATTGTTGAGGCTCAAAACATTCTACTAAAATATAGAAAATCTACGACACCTGTTGGAATAGTGAAAAATGGGGGTAGGGCAGACTGCGTGGTAATAATAACAACTCTTGGTGATATGTTAAATCATGATATTGATATGACTACTACAATTATAATTGGTAACTCTCAAACTTATATATGGAATAACAAAATCATAACTCCACGAGGCTACATTTTATGATTTGGGTTGTTGGTGGAACATCGGATTGTAAAATAATCATAAAAAAATTACTTGATCTCGACTTGAAAGTTTTATGCACAACAGCGACAGAGTATGGCAAAAAAATAATTGACTCACAAAAAAATCTTACTGTTATTGCAAAACCTCTTAATAAAGAAGAGATGAAAAACATAATAAATGATTACAATATTAAAATAATTATTGATACAACTCATCCTTTTGCAGAAGAGGTTACAAGAAATGTAGTTATCGTTGCCCAAGAACTTAACACAAAATATATACGATTTGAGAGAAAATCAGTAGATTTTGACTTTGCAAGATATTTTGATAGTTATAAAGATATTGTAGAATATTTAAAAAATAAAGAAGGTAATATTTTTTTAACAATTGGTGTGAAAAATTTATTTGAATTTGTTTGTGTAGAAAAAAATAGACTTTTTGTAAGGGTTTTGTCAAAAAAAGAATCTTTGGAACAATGCGAAAAACTTGGACTTTTACCAGAAAATGTAATTTCTTTAAAAGGTGTTTGTTCTAAAGAGTTAAATAAAGCACTATTAAATGAGTTTAAAATAAAATACCTTGTTACAAAAGATAGTGGCGAACAAGGTGGCTTAATTGAAAAAATATATGCTGCAAAAGAACTTGACATCGAAGTTTTAATTTTAAAAAGACCATTTTTGCAATATGATGAAATTTATAGTGATTATGATGAAATTATTGAGATAGTTAAAAATTTAGTTTTTTGAAAAAAATTAACTATTTTTTCTTATCTGTTGTTATTTAAAAAAATATGTGTTAGAATTATATACTGAAATGTTTCAGGTTTGTCTTAAATTCAATGATAATTTTTTTTCTAAGTCCTTTTAAGTAGACAAGTTGTAAAAAAACATTTCAGGTATATAATGACAATCTGTACGATTATCATTATAACACGGATTGATACAGATTACATTGGTTTTTTTACATTAATATTTTTCTTATCTCTTAAATTATACAGTATAATCTGTGTTAATTGGTTATAATCTAATTCATATGTGTTATAAATTTATTTTTTAGGACTATTTTATGGAAGATATAATTTTAATAGTTGATGATTCTGCTACTGTTAGGACAATGTTATCAAAAATTTTGCAAGATTATAATTTACTTTTTGCAAAATCTGGATTTGAGATGTGGGAAGTTTTAAAGAATGAAAAACCATCTTTAATCTTGCTTGATATTATGTTGCCAGATACAACAGGTTTTGATTTGATCAAAGAATTAACAGAAAATCCAGACTATAAAAATATTCCTATAATATTTGTTACACAAAGTACAGAGAGAGATGATTTGAAAAAAGGCTTTGATCTTGGTGGAATGGATTATGTAAGAAAGCCATTTGATGAAGTTGAGCTTAAAGTAAGAATAAATTCTGCATTAAAAATAAAAAAACTTGAAAATAAATTAAGAGTTATGTCAACAACAGATTTTCTAACTGGCATATATAATAGAAGATATTTTTATGAAGTTGCTAATAATAATTTGTTTCATATAATTCGTAAAAAAAGAACATTAACAATGGCAATTATTGATATTGATTTATTTAAGTCTGTAAATGATAATTATGGGCATGATTGTGGTGATTTTGTTTTAAAAGAATTTGCTAAATTTATAAAAGAAAGCATAAGAGTTTACGATGTATTTGCACGATTTGGTGGAGAAGAGTTTATTATTCAATTTGTAGAAACAGATAAGATTTTAGCAAAAACTGTCTTAGATAGGATTAGACAAAATTTAACAAATAAAACCTTTCAATTTAATAATAAAGAAATTCAATTTAGTTTTAGTGCTGGTGTAGCGGAGTTAAATGAAGTAGATAATCAAGGAGATATAGACTCATTAATTAAAATTGCAGATAGTAGACTTTATATAGCAAAAAAGACTGGCAGAAATAAAATTGTTGATGCTGATGAATATTAAGTTTTTGATATAACATAGATTTTTACCCGTTAAGCGAATACAGATCAGATTGTCTTATGTTAAACAGATTGAAATCGTATAATTACTTTATATTAAACTAATTAAATTTTTAATTTATGAAACTTAAAACATTTAAATATAATTATTTTGACAATTTGAAAAAAATAATTTATTAATTAAAAAAAATTAATTTAAGGAATTGTAATGATAGCAGAAGTTTTTAAATCTGTAACCGATTGGTATATGGCTAATATAAATTATTTTACTATAACTGGACTTATGGCAATAGAAAGTTCATTTATACCTTTTCCATCAGAAATAATTATACCACCAGCAGCTTGGAAAGCAGCTCAAGGAGACTTGAATATTTTTTTAGTTGTAATTTTTGGTACTTTAGGTGCTATTATTGGTGCATTATTTAATTATCTTTTTGCTTTATTTTTAGGTAGAGCAATAATTTATAAATTTGCAGATACAAAAATTGCTCATTTTTTACTTATTGATAGGGAAGGCGTTAAAAAAGCAGAAGATTACTTTTTAAAATACGGAAATATCTCAACATTTATTGGAAGATTAGTTCCTGGCGTAAGACAATTAATTTCAGTACCAGCGGGTCTTTCTAAAATGAAAATACTTCCATTTTTACTTTATACTACTTTAGGTGCAACTATTTGGAATGTAATTCTTGCTGTACTTGGCTATTTTTTATACTCACAAAAAGAATTACTTAATAAATATTACAAAGAACTTTCTTACGTATTCCTAATCTTGGGTGTTTTAGTTGTTGCTTTTATTGTTGTTAGTAATATAATAAAGCACAGAAAAAAGAAAAATAATAATGAAACTGAAAAAAAATAAGAAAAATCTCATGCTAATTAAAGGAATACAGGTAAAATCACATAGAATAAACTATATTTCTTTAATTTTATGTATTTATGATATTTTTGATTTTTTTCTGTCTATTTTTGTTTAGAAAAGTTGTTGTTTCTTAAATTATTAATTGGCGATTTTGCAATATATGGGGATACAATATTATTAAAGATACTATATCTAAAGAAGAGTAAATATAAATTTAATCTTGATTTTTCAATTTAATTAAAAAATTTACCTCAAAAACACAGAATTAAGAGTAAAAAACTCTCATTCTGTGGTTAATTTTTTTTATTCATTTATTTGATTGAAAATTTTAGGTGGGGGAAGTTGTAATTAAATATAGTTGTTGTCTATTTATTCCAACTAGCGTAATCCGTGTCAATCTATCAAAATCTGTGTTAATCCGTGTTATCTTCTACTCCATCGATTTTTATTTCGTATTCTGCTATTTTGTTGTGTAAAGTTTTCCTATTGAGATGGAGTAACTCTGCAGCCTTTGATTTTTTACCATTTGTGAGTTTTAAAGTCGAAATTATTGCAAGTTTTTCGATTTCTTGCATAGTTGTTGGCATATTTACCCTTAAAATATTATTTTCTTCACCTTCTTGTACAATGTAAGGAGGTAAATCATCCACATCAATAATTTGGTTTTTTGATAAAACGACAGCGGATTCCAAAACATTCCTTAATTCTCTAACATTACCAGGCCAATTATAGTTATATAAAGCAACTTTTGCTTTAGAACTTATTTCTTTTATAATTTTATTGTTTTCTCTAACAAAATCCGATAGGAAACTTGATATTAAAAGTGGAATATCGTCTTTTCGTTCTCTTAATGGAGGTACATTTATTTGAACAACATTCAATCTATAATATAAATCTTCTCTAAACTTACCAGTTTCAATTTCTGCTTTCAAGTCTCTGTTTGTTGCAGTAATTATTCGTAGATCAACTTGAATTGTTTCTTCACCACCGACTCTTTCAAAACATCTTTCTTGTAAAACTCGTAATAGTTTAACTTGAAGTTGGGGAGAAATTTCGCCTATTTCATCCAAAAAAATAGTACCGCCATCTGCAAGCTCAAATCTACCTTTTTTGGTTTTGATTGCACCTGTAAAAGCCCCTTTCTCGTGTCCAAAAAGTTCACTTTCGAGTAAGGATTCTGAAAGTGCTGCACAATGGACTTTTATAAATGGTTTGTCCCTTCTTTTTGATAACTGATAAATCATATTTGTAATTAATTCTTTACCAACACCATTTTCACCCAAAATTAGAACAGATGCTTTAGTAGGGGCTACTTGTTCAACAATTTCGTAAATTTTAGACATTTTTTCTGATTTTCCAATTATTTTACCCTTACCGAATGTTTCTATTTTTGATTGAAGATTTCTATTTTCTATAATGAGTTGCCTTTGCGAAATGGCTCTTGTTACGATCAGAGAAAGTTTTTCAAGATTTATTGGTTTTGTTAAAAAATCGTAAGCCCCATCACGCATAGCCTGAACAGCAGTTTCAACAGTCCCATGCCCTGTCAAAATTATAACTGGAATATTAAAATATTCTTTTAAAATAGTTTTCATTAGAGTATCGCCATCCATATTTGGCATTCTTAGGTCTGTTATAACTAAATCTATTTCTTCAGTTTTCATTATTCTTAAAGCATCAATACCGTCTGCTGCCAAAAATAGGATATGATCATCTCTTTTTAGTGCAAGCCCAAGTCCTTCTCTAATATTTTTTTCATCATCAACGACTAAAATATTTGCTTTTATTGCCATTTTATTCTCCTGAGTATTCGATTAAGCCTTCTTCTATTGTTTTAACTGGAAGCCTAATACTAAAAATAGTTTGTCCTTGTTTTGAAGAAAAATTTATATCTCCATTATGTTCTTTTATTATCTTATAAATTATTGTTAAACCGAGCCCAGTACCGAAAGTTTTTGTTGTAAAATATGGATCAAAAATTTTTGTTTGAATTTCTTCTGGTATTCCATCTCCATTATCAATAATGCTTATGAAACAGTAATTTTTTTCTCTGTAAGCTTCTATTTCTATTACGCCATTTTCTGTTATTGCAGAAATACTGTTTTGTATTAGATTTAACAAAGCTTGTTTAAAATATCTTTCGTCAATCCAAACATCTGGAAGATTAAAATAATTTTTTTTAAGTTGAATTTTATTTGCTTCAAGCTCTGGTTGAATAAAATCTACAAATTTGTCAAGAAATTCTTTTAAATCCACTGGCATAAGTTCTGCTTTTAAAGGTCTTACTGTAAAAAGAAAACTATTTACAATTTCGCTTAGCCTATCAATTTCTTCTTTTATTATTTTTATAGAATACTTAAAATCCTTTGACCATTTGCATTTACATTTAACAATTTCTTGTTCTACAAGCTGAACGTGAATTCCCATTGCCCCTAATGGATTTTTAATTTCGTGAGCAATGCCTGCTGAAATTGTAGTCAAAGTAGCAAGACTTTCTGCTTGTCGTAATTTTTTTTCATTTTCTTTATTTTGTGAAATATCGTTTATAATTAGTATATTTCCAAGAATTTTTCCTTCTCTAACAAGAGGTTGTAAGGTTAAAGATATATATTTTGCATAGGTAGAATCTATTTTTATTTCATAATTTATTATTTTTTCTTGTTTTTGTAATGCTTCATTAACAATAAATAAAATTCTTTCGTTTTCTATTACTTTATCTATTGATAAACCATAAGAATCATTAGATATTTCAAAAATTTTTGTTGCTGTTCTATTGTAAAATATGACTTTTTTGTCGTTATCAAAAACAAGCACGCCTTCAGCCATTGAGTTAAAAACGGTTTTTAGACTCTCAAAATCTTCTATTAAATTATAAAGGACATCTTTAAGAGTTCTAACATCAACTTTGTCTATTTTTTTTTGAATCGAATTTAAAAAGTTAGATTTGATCATTTTGCACCATTGTTTTTATTGGATAAAAAATTCCTTCTAAAACTAAAATTGGATTTAAATTAAAAGTTTCTATTTTATTATATCTATCTTTTATTAATTTAGCAATATAATTAAGATTAATATTTGAAATATTTCTTAAAGATTTTATTTCTGGCTCTAAATCATAAGAAATTTGACGCTGTAACATTTCTTTTTCTATTGTTGTTTTGAGATTGTGTAATATAGCCTTAACTTGTTTTCTATCTTGAAATCCATTGATAAAAGTAGTTAATTCAAAAAAACTATGTTCCTTTACGAGTACATAATTTATTAATTTTATAACAATTGGATAAATATTTGCTTGACTATACTGATTTGTTCTAGTCAAAAAGTCATTCACTGAGTTATAAATAGTTTCTTCTGCAAATTCATTTTTTAGTATAGCAACAACATCTTCTGTTTTTAGTTTATTAAAGAAATACGACCTGCAACGAGACCTAACTGTTTCAATAATTCTATTTTTGTTTTCAGCTATAAGAATAAAAAATAAATTTGGAGCTGGTTCTTCAAGTCTTTTTAAAAGAATATTTCTTGATGATTCTTCTAATAAATCTACTTTATCTATTATAACGACTCTATTTATGTCTGGCTGGGTTATATAAGTCCATTCAAGCATTCCTCTGATGGAATCTACTGGAATATTTGGTTTTTTGTATAATTCGAGAATATTTGAGTTAATTTTTTGTATATCTTCCAAATCTGATGAGTTAAATTCATCTTTTGAGATTATTTTTTGAATATTTTCTGATTGTTCTCCAATGAATTTTTTGTCTGACTCAGAAAAACATTCTTTAACCAAAAAGTCTTGAAGTGGCAAGAAAATAAGTTTTATAATTCTTCTAATTTTTTCTATATATTTTTGATCTTGTGTTTGTTTATAAGAATTTATATATTCACATAGATAATAAGTAAAATCTCTTCTACTCAAAAAAATAAAACCTTCAAAATCAAGAGTCTTTATGCGTGTGCAGTTTGAACATTGACAACTACTTTCGCCATTGTATTTACAATTGAGAACTCTTACTAACTCAAATGCTGTTGTGAGTTTACCATTACTATGTTCTCCATAGAATATTATAGAATTACTTAAACTTTTTTTTACAACATCATTTTTTAATAGTTTAATGACATTTTCTTGCCCAATAACATTTCCAAACATTTAAAATTCCATTTGATAAATAAAAATTTAAATTTACTATATTAATAATACTATAATATTATTATAAAGTTAATTTATTAAAAGAAAACTAATATTATCATTTATTTTCTAAAAAGAAAAGCATTAAATTTTATAAATAAAATAGTTTTTATAGAAATAAAATTTAAAATAATGTAAATAATATAAATAATGTATTAAAAAATATTAAGAGAATATTGACATCTTAAATTTTATGAATTAAAATTAAGTATAATAAAAATTATCTCAAGGAGAAAGAGAATGAAAAAATTATTAGTTATTGCTTTTGCAATGGTCCTAATTTTCGCTTTTATTGGTTGTAAATCAATGGGCGGTGGTGGTAGTCTTCCATCATTTGGTGCTGATATGGGTGCTCAATCTACTCCACTAGGAACAGTTAGAGTTCCTTATACTTCAATGGTTAGCTATTTTGGTTATGTAAAACCAGGTGCTGCAGCTGATGAAGAAAGAGATGGAAAAAAATTCTTTTATCTTTATGTATGGATTCCAGCTATTGCTCCAGAAATTGGTGTAAGAATGGTTTCTCCAGTTAAAAATCTTGCAAAACCAACAGACAAAGATTATGTTTCTGATCTATGGGCTGAAGGTTCAAAAGATATGGACAACTATTTTGACACATGGGTAACATTTGAAAGAGCATTAGACATCATCATGCCAGAAGACATTCCATCTAAAATTGATGGAACAAAATGGGTTTCTTATGGCTCTAATGATGATAGTAGTGAATTACCTGCTCAACCATCTGGAAGCAAATATAATTCTGTATTAAGAATTACAAGCGAAGTTAGCAATCCTTTAAAAGCTTTAATCAGAGGTCTTTACAGAATCGGTTTTACAACTTACAAAGTAGGTGAAGTACAAGGTACATTTGTTGCACAAGTTGGTGCTCCAATTGATTTACCAGGCGTTGTTGTTGTAAAAGACAAAGATAAGATCTTAGATGCTATTAACGCAAAAGCATCAAAATAATTAATTATTAGTTTCTCTAATCAATTAATTAAGGGCTTTCTTTCTTATGGAAGAAGCCCTTAATTTTTTTAGAATATACCAAAATAATTAATCCATGTAATAGTTTTTCAGTAATAAAGCAATGTTTTTGATAAGAAACAATTAAAAATGATAAAATCAAAATATTCATACTAAAAATGAGCATAATCCATGCCATCTATTAAAATCTCTACTAATCAGTGTTATATAGAATAAAATATAAATTGAATAAAAACCAACGAAATCCGTGCCAATCCATTAAAATCTGATCTAATCCGTGTTATATTAAGTTAAAAAAGACAAAAATATAGAATAAAATATAAATTAAACTAAAACCAACGAAATCTGTGCCAATCCATTAAAATCTGATCTAATTCGTGTTATATTGATGTAAAAAAGACAAAAATATAGAATAAAATATAAATTGAATAAAAACCAATGTAATCCGTGCCAATCAGTTAAAATCTGATCTAATCCGTGTTATAGGAAGTCAATCCATTCATTTTCTTTTATATTTTTATTTTTTATAAATATATCAAACAAATCTTTATATTCTTTTTTAGAAAAGAATATTTTTATATACGGTGAGCCGTAATTAATAAAAAATAGATATTGGTTAGAAAGGAGTAGTTTATATTTGTAATACGATTTTCTATCTATTACAATTAAGTCATATTTGTTATTATTAAAATCAGTTATAAGAAGTTCTATGTTTTCACAATAATTTGGGTTTGTTATATTACTAAAATTATTTTTTATATAATTTTCTATTTCGTAATCATAGTAAATACCTACATTTTTTTTGGTAAAATCAAAATTTTTAGAATTTAACATATTTTTTTCATTTGTTAAAAAATAAATACTCTTTGAAAATAAATAATCCGAAGAAAAAAATCCTTCTTTTTCCTTATAATCTCCTATTAAAAATTGAATTTCGTTATTTTCTAAAGATTTAAATATATTTTCTTCAGAATATGATTTTAAAGTATAGTATTTGTAATTATTCTCTTTGAAATAGCTAATTATTATATTTTTAAGTAATTTTCCATCAAAGGTATTGATAAAATCTTTTGCATATCCTACTGTTAAAGTTTGTTTTTGAGGATTATTTTTAAAGCAAGAGATAAAAAATATAAAAATTATAAATAAAAATAATAATTTTTTATTCACAATTGATTTCATTTTCTAATTTAAAAGAGTTTTCATTATATTTTGATAAATTTTCTTTATGAATTACTAATTTATTTTGAATATCAAATAAAATTTCTTGTAAGGATTTTTCTTTCATTTTTCCTCCATATAAACACATAACACTGATTAGCACAGATTATGCTTTTAGTAGAAAAAGCGTAATCTGTGTAATCTGCGACAATCCGTGCTAATCTGTGTTATGTTATCGGAAAAAAGATTAAGAAAAATTAATATTCTTTTTTGCCTTCAATTAAAACAAGTAAAATTTCAGACAAAATATTGATTCTATCTTCAGACCTATAACCAATTAAGTCACAAAATTCTTGGAGACTATTGACATCTGATGAGTTAAAATAAAAGTTACCATTTCCAAGAATTTTAATTTGATACTGAGATTTCTTTAAAATGTTAAGTTTTGATTGAAAATTAAAAATTATTCTATTAAAAATATGCTCTTTTTTCTTTTTAAAGTAATTTTTAAATCCATAAAATGGTTTATTGAGAGATACTAATTCGATAAATAAAAATTTTCCATTCGCTTTCAAAACTCTGCTTAATTCATTAAGTAGTTTATAATCTTTTTTTGCTTCTCCGAGTAAATTTGTACCAATAATAATATCGACTGTAAAAGAATCAAGATTGCTATTTCTAAAATCAGAATTAAAAAAAAGAATATTGGATTTATTCAAAAATGTTCTACCTTGAATTATAGTATTTAAATCATTATTATAACAAATAATATTACATTCACCTTCTAAATAATCATAAATCTCATTAATAAAACTAAGGTCTTTTATTTCTACAAAAACAATTGTTGAGTGTTTCTTTACAATATTTTTTATATCTTTAACTTCTAAGTTTTTATATTTAGTGTCAATTTTTTCATTCTCAAAAGGGTTGTTAGCTTTATCAATATGAATATCAATTTGTCTTAATTTCTGTGACATAAATATCTCCTTAATGTAAGGATTTAATTTAATACAAGTAATTGCACGAATTAAATCAGTGTAATCCGTTACAATTTAAAAAATCCGTGTTATATAATCGTTAATTTTCAGTATATAGTTTAAATATACACTCTTTTTTTAAAAATTCAATTTAACAAAAAAATATTTACACATATATTAATATTATATGACAAAATTAAAAGTTTTTGGTATATATAAGTAAAATTATTTTGTTTTTTTATTTTATTAATATTTAATTTACAATTTGTTTAAAAAAATATATATTAGCGAGGTTTTTATGGATATATTATTGGGATTTATTGGTTTTATACCGTTTTTGATATTATTTCTCGGTTTAACTCTAACAAAAATTCCTTCTTATATAGTGACTTTTGCAAGTCTTCTTTTAACGGCATTATTTGCAATTTTTTTGTGGAATAATCCTTTAACTTTATTATTCAATTCTACAATTGAAGGTCTATTAATAGCAATTTTACCAATTATATGGGTAATTTTTGCAGCTGTTTTTACATATTTTTTGAGCCTTGAAACAGGTGCTATGGAAATTATAAAAAAATTTTTAGTAAATATATCTTCTGATATAAATATACAGGCTGTGATAATCGCTTTTTGCTTTGGTGGATTTTTGGAGTCAGTTGCTGGTTTTGGTACAGCAGTTGCGATACCAACGGCTATGTTAATTGCTTTGGGTTTTAATCCAGTAAAGGCTTGTGTTATCTCGTTAGTAGCCAACTCTGTCCCAGTTGCTTTTGGAGCATTAGGAATTCCTGTTATAATTTTGTCTCAAATAACTGCTTTAGATTTAACTATTCTTACAAAGTATGTTGCTTTGCAATTGCTACCTTTTTCACTTTTAATACCAATTGCTATTGTTGTTATAAATAATAATGGTTTTAAAAATATTAAGACTTCAATCATTGATGCTATTTTAATTGGTGCAATTTTTACTTTAACTCAGACACTCGTTGCTTTTTTTATTGGTCCCGAGCTCATAGCAGTTTTAGGGTCTTTGGTTTCTCTACTTACTTTTATAATCATTAAAAATATTACAAACAAAAATAAAGAAAAAAATGATTACAAGACAATACTTTGGGCTATAATAAATTATCTCATACTTTTACTTTTAGTAATAATTACTCGTATTTTCAATTTAGAATTTTTAAAACAATTTCCATTTACCATTCTTATCAATATAGGAGAACATAAAGTCAAATATGATTGGCTAACTACACCTGGCACCCTACTTTTTCTGTCGGCAATAATAGGTGGAATAATACAAAAATTGGATTTCAAAAAAATCGGTGAATTAATGCTAAAATCTATTGATAAAATTAAATTTAGTGCGATTACAATATTAAATATAGTAATTTTGGCTAAAATCATGGGATATTCAGGTATAACTAACTCTTTAGCATTTAATTTTGCTTTTTTTTCTGGCAAATTTTATCCTTTTATTTCGCCAGTGCTTGGTGCTTTGGGAACTTTTGTTACAGGAAGTGATACATCGTCAAACATTTTGTTTGGTAGTTTACAAAAAGAAACTGCAATTAAAATTGCTGCAAATCCGGAGTGGCTTGCCTCTGCAAATACTGCTGGTGCAACTGCTGGTAAGATGATTTCACCACAGAGTATTTCTGTTGCAGCATCAACAGTTGGTTTACAAAATGAAGAAAATAAAATAATAACAACAACAATATTTTATTGTCTTGGTTATGTAATAATTTTGGGGATTTATGTTTTTGTTGTTAGTTTATTTTTAAAATAAAAGGATTTTTTATGGAATGTTTAGAAAAAACTATAAATATTGATGGCATAAATCTTTGTTATTGTGAATATGGCGAAGGACGTCCAATATTTTTTATTTATGGAATACCTGGTGCAAAAGATAATTTTAAGCTAATTATAGAAAATTTTGTAAATAATGGGTTTAAATGTATAGTTCCAGAAAGAAAAAGCATTGAATATTTTGATAAAAATGTAAATTTTTTAGATATTTATAAAAAATTGATTGAAACACTATTTAATGAAAAAATTTACTTAATAGGTTATTCAATTGGAGCTTTTTTTGCTTTAAAACTGGCAATGGCTTGTGAGAATAAATTTACTGGACTTAGCTTAGTGTCTCCTTTTCTTTTTATAGATGTAAAAGTCCATAAAAAATCAAATCTTCCAAAAATCTTTAAAAGCAGGTTTATGAAATTTTTATTTAATATTTTTTTTATTCATATTTATAGAATGTTTTTAATTGCAAGGCTTAAAAAAAGTTTTTATCCAGAAAAGATTCCAAAAGAAAAACAAGAAGATGCTTTAAAAAAATATGGCAATTTGGAATATTTACTATCAACAATAGTTGATATAAATTTTTTTATAAAAAATACTTTAAATGAGGAAGAATTTAAAAAAATAAAACTAAAAGTGTTATCAATATGCTGTAAAGATGATAAAATTTGCGATAGTATTGCTTTTTCTAATAAAGTAAAAGAATATAAAAATGACTTAGAAATTTCTATTATTGAAAACGGAGGTCATGGCTTAATTTTTACACATCCAGAAGAAATGTTTGGATTGATAAGTAATCACATAACACGGATTAGCACAGATTAGGAGGGATGGACACAGATTAAGCTGATTAGGAATAAAAAAGGTGAAATCTGTGTTAATCAATAAAAATCACTATTAAATCAGTGTTATGGACAGATCTAAAATAGTTTTGTATCAAAAAAAGTACAAATTTTTTTACAAATAATATTATTTACAAATATTTTTTGCATTTTTATTAAATTATATTATAATATAACACATATTAATCAGATTGTCAGGGATTATACAGATAAAATATATAAAATTTTATAATTATTTTATTTTCTTGATAATTAAATTTTTGACAAACTAAAAACTTTTTACTAATTATATTCAAATTATTTTTAAATAGGATAACTAAATGACAGAGAAAGAAATAACTGAAAAAATTATTGACTTAAAAAACCAACTAAAAGATAAAATAACTATTCCTGCACATCATTATCAAAATATAGAAATTGTAAAATTATCAGATTTTATTGGAGATTCTTATAAGCTTGCTGTTGAGAGCAGTAAAACTAGCGCAAAATATATAATTTTTTGTGGCGTTAGATTTATGGCTGAAAGTGCGAGTATTTTGGCAAAAGATTATCAGAAGGTTTTAATACCTAATGTTCAGGCGGGCTGTCCTATGGCTGATATGATTGACTTAAAAATAGCAAATAAAGTTTACGAAATTATGTCAAATGCTTGTGAAAATAAAATAATTCCAGTTGTTTATATGAATTCTTATGCAGATATGAAAAGTTTTTGTGGCGAAAAAGATGGCAGTGTTTGTACTTCTTCTAATGCAAAAACAATTTTAGAATATTATTTTAAACAAGGTCATAGTGTTTTCTTTTTCCCTGATTATCATTTGGGCAAAAATACTTCTAACTTAATGGGTATTCCACAACAACAAATTGTAAAAGTTAAAAAAGATGGCACTTTGGAATGTACAGGAGATGTAAAAAAAGCAAAATTATTTTTGTGGGATGGATTTTGTCATGTTCACCAAACTTTTACAGAAGGTGACATTAAACTTGTTAAAGAAAAGTATTCTAATATAAAAATAATTGTACATCCTGAGTGTAAAGAAAGCATTGTTAAATTATCGGATATGAGTGGCTCTACAGAGCAGATTTATAAAATTATTAAAGAATCACCTGCTGGCACTACATGGGCTGTTGGTACAGAAGCAAATTTTATATATAGAATGTCAAAAGATTTTAGAGACAAGGTAATTATTCCATTAAGAGTAAGTCCTTGTATGAATATGGAAAAAATAACTCTATCTTTACTTTATCAATCTTTACAATCTGTAATGGATTATGATAATAACAGTGGTAGTTTAAAATATGAAATAAGTGTAGCTCAAGAGTATAAAATAAATGCTCATAAATCATTACAAAAAATGATAGATATAGTTAGTGGAAAGATATAACACGGATTTTTTTAGATTGTCACTGATTACACAGATTGAATTCATTTAATTAGTTGATATTAAACTATACCCAAATGTTTTAGACTTGTTAGAAATCACAAAATCTAATTACTTTAATATCAAATAATTATACGGTCTTAATTTGTGTTAATCTGTGACAATCCGATTAATCTGTGTTATATAATTTAATTAAAAGGTTGATATAATGAGAGAAGTTTTTGATGTTATTATTGTTGGCACAGGAATAGCAGGGCTTACTGGAGCAATTTATCTAAAAGAATCTGGCTTAAATGTCGTTTTAATTACAAAATCTGATAAAATAGAGGAAACAAATACAAATTATGCTCAAGGTGGAATAATTGCCTATAAAGAAGGTGATAATCCCTCAAAATTAGCAGAAGATATTTACAAAGCGGGATGTTATTATAATAACAAAGAAGCAGTAAAAACACTTTCAGAAGAAGGACCAAAACTTGTATTTGATTTTTTAATAAACAAAATAGAAATGGATTTTAACAAAAACAAAGATGGAAATTATGACTACACAGAAGAAGCCGCACATTCTGAAAGAAGAATTTTACATTATCAAGATCATACTGGCGATAAAATAGAAGAGTCATTAATAGCTTATGCAAAAAAATTAAATATTTCAATTTATAATTCTTATACTGCGGTTGATTTAATTACAAATAACCATCACTCAAGAGATTATCAAGAACTTTATAAAGAACGTGAAGTTATGGGGCTTTATGTTTTAAATAATGAAGAGGGTAGGGTTGAGACTTTTTTTGCTCATTATGTAATTTTGGCAAGTGGCGGAATTGGCAATCTCTATCAATACACTACAAATCCTCCTTCTGCAACTGGCGATGGTATAAGTATGGCTTATAGGTCTGGTGCAGATATTATAAACTCTGAGTTTGTTCAGTTTCATCCTACTGCACTTTTCCATAAGGATATAAAAAGATTCTTAATTTCTGAGTCTTTGAGGGGTGAAGGAGCAAGACTTTTGGATCATAATGGTAACCAATTTATGCACAAATATTCCTCTTTAAAAGACCTTGCACCTCGTGATGTAGTTGCTCGTTCTATTTACGAAGAGATGAATAAAATTGGTGCAGAATATATGCTTCTTGATTTAGCAAATTTTTATAATGGCGAAAAAACAATTCAAGAAAGATTTACTCGGATTTATAATACATGTCTCAAGGGTGGAATAGATATTACAAAACAACCTATACCGATAGTCCCAGCAGCTCATTATTTTTGTGGTGGAATAAAGGTAGATAAAAGGGGGCGTACTCCGCTTAAAAATCTATATGCGATAGGTGAGGTTAGTTGTACTGGTTTACATGGTGCTAATAGGCTTGCATCAGATTCTTTACTTGAAGGGCTTGTTTGGGGTAAGAATGCTGCTGTCGATATAATTAAAAATTTCAAAAAAATAAAACCTTCTCGCTTTGATGAGATACCTGATTGGAAAACACCTTTAGAATTTGAGGAATTTGATCCTATTTTAATTTATCAGGATTGGAAAGCTATTAAATTAACTATGTGGAACTATGCAGGGATTATTAGGACTAAAAAAGGATTGGATAGAGCTCAATCTGATCTAAATTACTATGCTCATAGGATTTTTAAATTTTACAAAGAAGCAAAATTGAATAGGGATATTATAGAATTACGAAACGCAATTGTTACTGCTCAATTAATTGTTGATGCTGCAATTCACAATGATCAATCAATAGGTTGTCATTAT
>MIAN01000206.1 GCA_001829125.1 Spirochaetes bacterium GWB1_27_13
AAATCCGATGTCATTATTTAAGCAATAGATGGGACGAAGTTAAAAATGCTATCAAAACTAAATCTGCTTAATTTTGCAAAAAATAAAATTCGCACCCCCCAAAACTTATTTTTTAACCAATAACAATATACAAAAAATTCATCTTAATTTATTTTACTATTTTAAAATTTAATATAAAGAAAGTCAACCCCCAAAAAAATTCTTGACATAAAACAAAAATAAAGTTATACAAAAAAACATGAATAAAAAAACAAAATTTTTACATACACCGCCAGGAAGCAAACCCTTTTATAAAGAAGAAGCTATTTTAAGAAATAGCATAGAAAAAACTTTGTCTAATTTTTTTGAGAAATGGGGCTTTTTTCCAATAGAAACGCCGATTATAGACTATTTTGATGTATATTCTCCAATATTTTCTGACGAATTGAGGAAAAATACTATTAAATTCGTTGATAAAGATGGAGAGGTGATTTTATTAAGAAATGATATAACCTTGTTTGCTGCAAAACTTATTGCTTCACGAATTGCAGATAATAACGATATGTTAAAATATTATTACTCTGATGCAGTAATGAGGTATGAAAAATCCGACTCATTGCATGAATACTATCAAATTGGTTGTGAAATAGTTGGTGACAATTTTACATATCAAGAAATTGAAGTATTATCTATTTTATTAGAATCTTTACCTTTATTAGAAATAAATGACTATATTCTGCATATAGGGGATGTTTCTTTTTATCAAAACCTATTAGAGTCTTTACCAAAAGAAAATCTTTATAAAATACTCGATGCTATAAGATTGAGAGATAAAAGAACTCTTTTACGCTTATTAGATGAAAATAATTTATCAGAAGATATAAAAAATGATTGCCTTTTGGCTTCTACTTTTATAGGAAGCCTTTCTGAGTTAGAAAATTTAGGTTTTTCTCAAAAAACTAAACCTTTCTTGGATAATTTGATAAATATTGGTAAAATTCTCTATTCTTTAGGGTATAAAGAACAAATTACCTTTGATTTATCTGAGTTGTCAAAATTAAATTATTACTATAATGGAATAATTTTTCATCTTTACTCAAAAGGTGTAGAAACACCTCTTGTATCTGGTGGAAGGTATGATTTACTTTTTAGAGAACTCGGCATAAAAAAATGTGCCGTTGGATTTAGTTTTTGGCTTTATCCATTAGAAAAATTACTAACCGGAAAAGATTTTAGTTCAAAAGAAGACGTTGAAAATATTCTCATAGAAAAATCACCAGAACAATCTTTTAAAGATGCAATAAAAAAAGTTAGAGAAAATAAAAAAATTGATTTAATATATGGAAAATAAAGTTAAACAACAAATAAATAATTTTTTCATATGCTCTCTACTTTTTACCATCTCTTAATATTGCAATTATAAGCCAGACGCCAAGAATTCCTGCTCCCAAAAAGCCTATGATGCCGACTAAGGGGATGTCGTAAAGTTTTGGGGAAATGCCAGAGTGAATTATTACCGATGAACCGATGATAATCGCAGATAAAATTATTGCTAAAATCGTGTGATTTGTAATCTGGAAATATTTTCTAATTATTGGTTCAACGCCTCTATGTTCAAACTCAACTTTTATTTTTCCATTTTTTATTTGTTCAAGAATATCTTTTAAGTCTTTTGGTAAATCCCTAAATAAAATCGCATAATTATTTGCAGAAAAATACGCTTCTTCGGCTAAATTGAATGGATTTAGCCTATCAAGTATTATATTTCTTGCAAATGGCTCAATATGCTTGATTATGTTAAAATCTGGGTTTAATTTTCTACCAACACCTTCTGCTGTAATCAAAGCCTTAATCAAGAGATAGAAATTTGGAGAAATTTTAATCTTATTAGAAATTATCAAAACAATCAATCTATTTAAAATATCTCCCATATTGATATTTTTTAATGGAAGAAATGCAAATTCTTCCAGTAATTCAAATATTTGGACTTCTACCTGCTCTTTATTATCTATTTTTCTGGATTCTGAAATCTTTTCAACGCTATCTGTTATTCTTTTTGAGTCTTTATAGACTATACCGAGAATAATATTACCAAGCTGCTCTTTATGATTTTTTGATAATGCACCCATCATTCCAAAATCCAAAAAGCAAATAGTGTTATTTTTCAATATCAAAATATTACCTGGGTGTGGGTCTGCATGAAAAAATCCATGATTAAAAATTTGTTTTAATATTGCATCTACTCCTCGTTCTGCAATAAGTTTAGGATTGATGCTAAAATTAGAAGAATTAATATTTGAAAGTTTCACACCATCTATAAATTCCATAGTCAATACTTTTTTTGTCGAAAAATTTCTATAAATTTTTGGCACATAAATATTAGAATCATTCTTAAAATTCTCAAAAAAATGTTCAATATGAGAGGCTTCAACTCTAAAATCAACTTCTTTTTTTATAGTTCGTTCAAATTCTTTTATAATACCTGTTGGATTTAAAATATCAAGCCCATGAATATGTTTTTCTATCAATGTTGCAATAAAAAACATTATTTCAATATCCGTCTCAATTATTTGTGAAATATTTGGTCTCTGGACTTTGACTGCTACGACTTCTCCACTGTGCAAAATCGCTTTATGAACTTGAGCAATCGAGGCAGATGCTATTGGTACGGGGTTAAATTCTCTAAACAAAATGTTAATTGGATTTTTTAGTTCGCTTTCTATTGTTTTTATAGAATACTCAGCAGGAAACGGAGGAACTGCCTCTTGAAGTTTTTCGAGTTCTATTAAAAGTTCGTCTGGCACTAAATCAGGTCTATTTGAAATTATTTGTCCAAACTTTATAAAAGTAGGTCCCAATTCTTCAAAAACCATTCTAATTCGCTCTGAACTTGTGTATTGAATTTTATTTTTATTTTTCTTTTTTAAACCCTTTGTGCCTAAATTTAAGTATTTTGTTAATTTATTTGCATAAACAAATTCATTAAACCCATATTTTATGAGAATACTAATTATTTCTCTATATCTATTAATGTAAAGATAATTTCTATGTAAAAAGTTTTTTTTGTTAAACAATTTTATCACCTGTTTTGCAAAAGTATAAAAAGGGATTAGAAATATTCTAATCTTAGTTTAAAATAAAATCAATCAAAATATTTAAAAATTGAAAATCTTTATTGAAGACTAATTGCTTAGCCATAGAATTTTACAGAAACACTAAAAACTTTTTTATGCTTATAGATTTATTTTTCTTTTGGATAAAATTATTGACTTGTAGGGAAAATTGAATTATAAAAATTGTGATTTTTATTTAAAATAAGGATAGTTTATGACAGAGGATAAAGATTTAAAAACTAATGATGGGAATAATAAAGGCGTTTATTTTCTTGATTTAACGGTTGAAAATGTCCTTTGTTTTAAAGAAAGACAAACTCTTGATTTATCTGATGGCAATGGTAACCCTGCAATGTGGACAGTAATACTTGGGGATAATGGGGTTGGGAAAACAACTTTGTTGAAATGTTTGGGGTCTTTTGAACCAGAAGAAATACAACATACTCATAAAGATGGAAATTTATCAATAGATTATTTACCTAACCAAACAATAAGTAATGAATTGGATAAAAATTTTTATATAAAAGCTTCTATTTTTAATAATTATAATTTTAATAATTATAAAAAAAATATTTTTGATATTTATTTTTCCTATGATTTTATAGGTAAAGAAAAAGATTTTGGTTTTTATGAAAATCTCCTAATATTCGCCTATTCCGCCTCACGAACTTACAACTATTCTCCTTTATCCGAAAAAAAATCTGATGAAAATACAGTTGAGTCCCTATTCTCAAATGATGTAAAATTAATTAATGCTGAAGAATGGCTTTTGCAAACTGATTATTCTATAAAAAGTGCTGATGATGAGGTAAAAATATTCTACCAAAAGAAGTTTGAGAAGATAAAACAAATTTTACTTAAATTATTACCAGAAATCGAAGATATACAGATAAAAAATGTGACAAAAGAAAATACGAGACCAAAAGTTGAATTTAAAACTCCCTACGGTTGGGTTAATATTAGGGGATTGAGTCTTGGTTATCAAACTATGATTGGATGGATGGTTGACCTTGCAAATAAACTTTTTGAGAGGTATCCAGAGAGTGACAATCCACTTGAAGAGCCAGCGGTTGTTCTTGTTGATGAGATTGATTTGCACCTTCACCCAAAATGGCAAAAATCAATAATGAGTTATCTATCAAATATTTTTAAAAAAACACAGTTTATTGTTACTGCCCATAGCCCTTTGATTGTCCAGTCAGCAGAAAATGCGAACATCGTTTTACTAAGAAGAGAGGGCGACGAGGTTAAAATATATAACAAAAAAAATAGCAACGAAATTAATAAATGGCGGATTGACCAGATAATAACAAGCGATTTGTTTGATCTTGATAGTGCGAGATCATATAAATATGATGAAATTATTAAACGCAAAAATGAAATATTGCAAAAACAAGAGTTATCAGAAGAAGATAAAAAAGAACTTGAAGAAATCGGTAAAAAACTCGATGAATTGCCAATAATTATTGATAAAAATAGAAATCAAGATACAATTGATCTACTATTGAAAGCTTCTGAGATATTAAAGGAATAATTATGGTAAAAATTGATAAACCTAATGAAATTCCAAATATTCTACAAACAAAGGGTAAAGATGAGACTGAAAATCTAATAAAAGAGTATGAGAATGGTAAAATAAAGTTTAAATTTGATGATAAAATTTATAGAAATGAAGAAATAAAAAAGAAATTAAGAGAAATACAGTTTAATAAATGCTGTTTTTGTGAACAAAAAATTGAATTTGGTCATATTGAGCATTATAGACCCAAACGTGGTTATAAACAAGATCAAAATGAGAAACAATTAACAAAACCAGGTTATTATTGGCTTGCATACGATTGGGATAATTTGTTGTTGTCATGCCCAACTTGTAATTCGTCTTATAAAAAAAATTATTTTCCATTAAAAGACCCTTCAAAAAGAGCAATGTCTTATAAAGATGATATTACAAAAGAAGAGCCATTAATTATAAATCCTGCTAAAGAAGACCCAGAGGATTATATTGAATTTTATGGTACAAGTATTAGAGCAAAAAATGGCAATCAAAAAGGCAAAGAGACTATCAAAAGAACAGGGCTTGATAGACCGTTTATTAATGAGGATAAACTTGAATATTATAGAATATGTAAAGAACTTTATCAATCTATATTAGATTTAGATGAAAATAATCAAAAAAGAATTAGAATGATAAAGCTATTAGAACAATATTCTCAAGAAGATAAAAAATATTCTCTAATGATAAAATGTGCTATTAGGGATGAGTTTAGGTATTGATTAATAAACTCACCCCCTTAGCGGATAGAATATTCATTTTGCTGGTTAAAATAATCCCCCTCTCTTTACAAAAAAGAGGGGAAATACTTGACAAACAATTCTACCCCTCTTTTTAGCCAAAGAGAGGGGTATGTTATCATAGACTAATATAATTAAACCAATAATGGGGTGAGTTTTTGGAGGACAAATGCCTTTCACATACATATTAAAATGTAACGACGACACTTACTACACGGGGACAGCCAAAGACTTGGAGAATAGGATTAGTCAACATAATGCGGGTAAAGGTGCAAAATACACGAGGGGACGGACTCCTGTTAGTTTAGTTTATTTTGAAGAATTTGAGACTGTTGGTGAGGCGTTAAAAAGGGAAAAAGAAATTCAAAAATTAAGAAGGACGCAAAAAGAAAAATTAATTAATAACATGAATGTTGGATTAAATTTAGTTAGGGTGAATATTGATTTTGTAAATGATTTTTAAAAAATTAATGTAAAAAATTTGGCGTCAAAAAAAATACTATGTCGTTTTGGTAACAGACCAAAAACTCATTTTTTTAAACTTACAATAGTTAAAACAACATATATTTGACAAACAAAGCATAATTTAAACGACTAAATTTTTCCATTTAACTTACCAATGATGCCATTCAACACTAAATAAAAACCACTCATATTCTTTTGGTAGAATATTTTTTAAAAAATATATATATTTAAGTTAATATAATTTATGGAGGTTTAATATGAACAAAAGAATTTTTATTTTTACAATTTTAGCTTTAATCTTTAGTTTTAGTCTTTTTGGAACAGAGGTTAAAGTAGGTAAACAAGAGATCATTGAAGACAAAAATTTTGAAACTGATTACATTTTTGTTGGTGAGGGATTAAAATTTAGTGGCAGTGCTGATGACATTTATTTTGTCGGTAAGAATTTTATTTTTAATGGTAAAATCAGGTCTGGTATTGTTGCGGTTGGGCAAGACTTAGAGATAAACCAAAATATTCCTAATGATTTAGTTGCAATAGGAAAAAATATAGAAATTAGAGGAACTGTGAACGGAAGTATTTTTATTGCAGGAGATTCTGTAAATATAGATAAAGAATCTGTGATTGATGGAGATTTGTTTGTTGCTTCCTCAAATTTTAGAATTAATGGTAAGGTTAATGGTAATATTTATTGTGCATCTGAAAACCTAACTATATCAAATGAGGTAAATGGCAATTTAAAACTTACAGTAGGCAAACTGTACATTTCCGATAACGGTAAAATCAATGGAGATTTGGATTACAGATCAAGAAGTAAAATTTCTGAGTTAGAACAATCAAAAGTAAATGGCAAAACTCAATTTACAGAACATTATAGAGGTCCAAAACCACCACCGTTTAAAAAAGTATTCTTTTTTATTATGTTAGGTTTTACATTTCTTTGGATTTTGTCATTTTTAATAGGTGGAGCACTATTATTAGTGTTTCCTTCATTAAATATATTAGAAGAACAAAAGACTCGAAAAGAATTTTGGTTTACAAGTTTATGGGGATTAATTCCATTCTTTATTTATCCAGTGGTTGTAATAATATTACTTTTTGCAGGTATAACATTCCCACTTGGTATAATCCTTCTACTCTCAGGTTTTCCAATTCTTTTTGTAACTCAAGTAATTGGAGTTACATTATTTGGAC
Source organism: Spirochaetes bacterium GWB1_27_13 (assembly GCA_001829125.1). Taxonomy (GTDB): domain Bacteria; phylum Spirochaetota; class GWE2-31-10; order GWE2-31-10; family MWDO01; genus GWC1-27-15. Next base: position 7,044 of record MIAN01000206.1, read on the forward strand.
AATTTTTATTTGATGTTTTTAAATGGAATTTTTCAAAAAGATTTCTCCATTTCTTATTTGGATTTATTTTCTTTGCAATACTTACTTTTATCCCATTTATAAGTTCTATTTCAACTATATTTTTCTCAAGCCTTGGTTGGGGGTTAATTATATCAAAATTATTTAACAAAAAATTTGTTTAGTAGGTAGAATGTTTTTAAAAGCCAGAGTCAAATCTGGCTTTTTTTTATTAAATAGAGATTGATATTTATAACCATTTCTGATATAATTATTTAAACTATATTTAGAGCGGCTTATGTTTGATAATTTATTTCAATTAATTGTACTATTTTTTGTTATTTTTGATCCTTTTATTAGTTTTTCTGTATTTTTTATTGCGACTAAAGATATGGAGGCAAAGGAAAGGACAAAAACTGCATTTTTCGCTGTTTTGGTTGCTGCTATTATTTCTTATGCTTTTTTGATTTTTGGGAATGGTGTTCTAACCTTATTTGCAACTACGATGAGCGATTTTAAAGCATCAGCTGGGGTTATACTTGGGATTCTTGGTATAAAAATGGTTTTGGGACAACCAATAGCAAACACAGACAATTTAAAGAATAATTCGGGCAAGGCAATTGCTGCGATTATAGGCACTCCTCTTTTGACTGGACCTGCCGCTATCACAACAATAATAGTTTCTGTAACAGATTATGGACGACTACAAACAGCAATTGCAATAGCTGTTGTATTAGTTTTTTCTTTCCTCTTACTACATTTTTCTTCAAAAATTTACAAATATCTTGGGATAACAACAATTCAAGTAATTTCTACAATTCTTGGTCTAATTACAATCTCTTGGGGTGTAAAATTCATAAAAGCTGGATTTGGATTATAAAATTGGGAAAATATAACACTGATTAATCAGATATTCTCCGATTTTTTGTAAACTTTGTGTCCTTCGTGTTAAAAAAAATTAATATGTATTGCTAAAAATGGTAAATGAATTCTTTATCTAATTTTTGATAACAATGGGCTTAAGATCATTGTCTAATTGACATTTTAGAAGTGTTTAGTTATATTTAATACTTTTTGTATTAAAATAATTAAAACAGTAAATTATAAATAGTATGCCTTGTCCTATCCAGATAGGTAATATTTTATCAAGTTGGATACCGTTGGAAATATATAAGGATATGCCAGAGCCTATAATTCCTGCTAAAGGAAATAATGTTAATAATACAATTCCTTTTCGTTCAATTGGTTTTAGAGCTGCCCAAATCAATAAAACAGTCCAACCAGCCATTAATGCAGCTCCAACATTCATTATATATCTGGTTGTAATATCAGGATTTGAATTATCTATGCCTAATATAAAACTGGCAAGCTTAGGAAAAAGAAAAAGAGGAACCATAATTGCATCAAAAATAGCACCAGCCCAAAAACCAATCTGTAAAAATAAAATCTTTTTATTCATGTAATTTTTCCTTATGTTATACAAAAATACATAGTAAGTAATAAAAATATATGTTTTACAACCGAGAGACAGAGTTTTATCCTATTCTCTCAGTGTAAAGATAACTTAACATTAATCTTTTTTATTATCAGAAATATCGTTTACAAAATCCTTGCATTTATTTTCTCCCTTTTTATCCCAGAATTTATGATATTTTTTATGATGGTCGTGGTATTTTTTGTGGTGAAAATTACCAAATAGTATTTTACAAAGAAGAACTAAAAGTATTGCTTGTAAATAATTAATTTGTTTTAACCCAAAAAGGTCTGGCATTAGATAATTCCATATTAGCATTACCACGATACCTAAGACTACCGCTAGAATAATAACAAGTATTATTCCAAAAAATATTTTTCCCACAAAAGGAATATAATGTTTTTTTGTTTGTTGAGTAACATCACTCATAATTTACCTCCATAATTTTTTTTAAAATATAATTTTATTTTATTTAAAGCGTTTGCTTTTCTAGAAAGTAATGTACCGATTGGAATATTCCATTTTTTTGATAAATCTTTAAATGATTTATTGTTAAACTCTTGCTCGATTATTATTGATTTTTCGTTTTCACTAAGATCGCCTATTGCTAAATATAGATGTTTTAATAATTCTTTTTTTTCAATTTCGTCTTCTAAATTTATCCTAAGGTCTGCAATCAAATCTTTTAACTCAAGTTCATTAGAATTCTTTTCATCGAAAGAAACAGTTTTTTTAGCAGTTCTAAAATTATCTATTATTTTATTTTTTGTCGTAGCATAAATATAAGAACTTAAATTTTCTATTTCCACATTTAGATTTATTTTTTCGAGTATTCCAAGATAAATAGAACTAACCAAATCTTCAATTTCAGAATTTGAAATATAATAAACCGTTTTTTTTATATATAGCTTTAATTTAGCATTTTCATTTTTGAAAAAAGCTTCCAATTTATCCACAAGGTTATTTTTTTTCATTATTAAGTCCATTTTTTACCTGTTTCCTCTCATTATATAACACAGATTAATCAGATTGTCACGGATTGACACAGATTAAATCATATAACTATATACAATTACTGTATTTAACTTTTTGAATTTGCGACAAACCAAGAACTTTTTGGTATATACTTATTATGACGAATGAGATTGGAAATTATTGTTTTTTTTAATAAATTAATTGATTATAGTCTTTAAAATTCTAAAAATCGAGTGTAAAAAAAATTATTGATTTTATAATGATATATGCTATAAATAAAAATATTTAATACAAAAAGGAAAACAAATTATGAATGCTCATTCAAATCTTCAATTTTTAATTTTAGAAAGTAATGATGATTTAAAAGAATTTGAAGAAAATATATATTATAATTTTGTCGAAAGACATCCAGATAAATATATAATTAATGAATATTTTATAGAAGATAAAAAAGCTCGTCCTAAAATTCCATATTCTGATTTAATAATATATGCAGTTAAGAAAAATAATAAAATTATTGCTGGAATTGCTTTAAACAAGAATATGGAAATCATGCAAGTTAAAGATATTTCAAAAGATTTTAATCTTCCAATCTCTGCAAAATGTATTGAAGGTATTATTCTTTTTATTAATGATAAAACAGGTGAAAATCCATTTGAATTAGGATTTAATTTTAGAAAAGAATACGAATCTTATTTGAGTAAACTTGGGTATGAATGCTATATTGCTACTTGTAATAAGGAAAAATTGAAATTGTATTTGAAAATTGGAGGAGAACTTATTGGAGAAGTTATTAATAGATATAATGAATCTGAATATATTATTCTAAGAAAATTAAAATAAGAAATTACACCATTGACTTTTTTTGGGATTTTTAATATTCTCACCCAATGAAAGTTCTAATTTTAAACCTACCATTACCAGAATTTTACCAAAAATATCAAAAAGGCAATCATCAATTATTTGCCGAATACATAGAGTCTCTAATTTTGACCCAACAAATAAAAGACATTCAAATCATAAAACTTTCGAGAGATATAATCGATAGACTTAACAATAGAAGTATAATATCTGAAATTATGTCATATAAGCCAGATATTGTTTGTTTTTCTTCGTATTTGTGGAATATTGATAGAAATATCCAGATTGCTAGTGTTTTAAAAACTTTTGGTATCACAACAATTACTGGCGGTCCAGAGATTCAGTTTGATAACAAAGAACTTTTGGATAACAGATCATTCGATATTTTTGTTGTAGGAGAGGGTGAGAATATTTTTTTGCAAATATTAATAAAGGCAAAGAACAATATTGAGAGCCTCAAGGAACAACGAGTTTTCGTGAACAATTGCCCAATTAATTTTAATGATTTTATTGTAGAATATTCCACCTTGTCAAACCAATATAGCTTTGATAAACTTGCATACATCGAGATCGAGCGTGGCTGTCCCTTCAAATGTAAATTTTGTGCTTATGGAAAGTCTCGTACTGCGATTACAGAAATTGATTTTGATAAGTTTACCAAAGTTTTTGATACTTTTCTAACTAAGAATGTCACTGAGTTTTACTTGCTTTCTCCTACTCTAAATCGAAATAAAGCCAATTTTAGAAAATATCTTGAATATATAAAAAAAACTAAAAATAATGAACTTAAAATTTTTGGCGAACTGCGAATTGAGTTACTCGATGATTTTGACATCAATCTTTTAAAAGAATCTGGTTTTAATTGTATAGAATTTGGAGTGCAAACCCTAAAAGAAGAAAATCTTACAAATCTTAATAGAAAAAGTAAAAATTCGAGTTTCAAGGAGTTTAGTTATAAATTGCTTGAGGCTGGCATTACTCCAATAATTGATTTTATTGTTGGTTTCCCAGACGAAAGTTATTTAGACCTTACAAAAACCATTGATTATTTGGATGAGGCTAATTTACTAAATTATTGCAATTTTTATCATTTGCAATTGCTACATAGCACAGATTTAAAAGAAGAATTTATTAATAATAACTATATTTTTCAAAAAAAGAGTCCGTATTTTGCAATAAAAACCAATAAAATGAATTTTAACGATATAAAGAATGTTTATCTCTACCTTGATAAAGAAAAAGACTTTTCTTATATTGAAGAGTTTTATTTTGAGAATAAAGAAGAGTTTTATATAATAAAAAATAATGATGATTTACAAATTTTGTTAGAAACTCCATATTATAAGAGTTGTTCTTTGATTTTGATTGATAATTTTAGTTATCAAGAAATATTGACATTTTTTAACCAATTTTTTATTAAAAACCCAGAAATATTTCATATTTCCTATATATATTCTACAAAGAAAATAGATTTTAGTTTTTTACAATCACTAAATGATATTTTTGCCTCTTACAAAAATTTTTATGATCTTTATAGAGAATCAATAAATTATTTTTCGTCTTTTAGTTTTTCAAAAGTTTTAAATATTCTTGTAAAACCAAATATTCCAAAAAAATATTTTGAAACTTTGCTTGATAATTATTCTATTGATTTTGTTTTTTTCTCTAACGAAAAAGAAATTTTTAAAAAACAAATCAATTTATTACAAAAGTTTTTTGACGAAGAAGAAATTAATACTTTTATTTTTGCTGGATTTGAAGAGTTTGATTACAAATTTTTAAAAAGATTTCCTGAGGTAGAATGTTTAAACACTCGATAGGTTTTAAAATTATTGAATTTTTAAATATATTATATTCCAAAATTGTAAACTCCATCATATATATGGGGACAGAATATATTAAAATCAAAACTTCTTATTTCTTAACCAAAGCAAGAAGTTGTCCTGATTGGATTTGTTCACCTTGTTTTTTCTGGTTTTGAAGAGTTTAATGAATTTCTGCCAAATTTAAATAAAAACAATTGCTATATTTATCAGATTCTATTATATTTTGTTTAAAGAGGTAAATTCTATGGAAGCGTTAAGATATGTGGTTGATTTGGATAGTAAATCCCTTACAATAAATGGACTAGAAAAATTTGTGAACAAAAAAGTTGAAATAATTATTATTCCTATTGAAGATAAAAAAGATAATATTTTTTCTGATATTCAAACTAAATTAAAAAAAAGAAATGTTAAAAATTATTCAGAAAAAGAAATAGATGATATTGTACATGAGGTAAGAGGAATTAATAATTGAAAGTTGTTTTTGATTCGAATGTATTAATTTCTGGGTATTTATTTGGTGGTAAACCTAGAATTGTGATTGAATATGTTAAAAATAAAAACTTATTTTTGTATTCTTCTAAAGAAACGATTAGAGAATTTAAAAGAGTTTTAAAATATGAAAAGTTTAAATTAAAAAATAGTGAGATTAACAATATCATTAAAGATTACATTTCAATTTCTCAATGTATAAAAATTGCCAATAACATTGATCTCATAAAAGAAGATATTACAGACAACGTTTTTTTATCATTGGCTATTGAATCAAAAAGTGATTATATTATTTCAGGTGATAGACATATATTATCAGTAAAAAATAATTTTCATATACCAATTCTAACAGTTTCAGAATTTATCGATATAATTATGGAATAATACAATTCAAAATCTTGTCAATATTTAACTAATGATTTTTATTCTATTATTTTCTGTAATAAAAATTTAATTCTTGACTATAAAATAAAATTTTATTAAATTTATATCTCTATTATTTTATCAGAAGGAGCAGAAATGCATAATAAGATATTGTATAATTTGGGATTTGAATATGGTATTAAACAAAAAGTTATGTATATTGGTAATATGGATTTTATTGAATATTTTGATAAAGCTAATTGTTTTGCAATATGTTATTTTTTTGATAGATTTACAAATCTACCAGAACAAATATGTTTTGCTTTTGAACATGAAGAAAATTCAAATAAATTATTTGAATGTTTTATTGATTGGATAAATAAGTCTAATAGCAATAGTGATGCTGTTTCAATAGATTTTATAGAAGAAAATACAGGCGGTTATACTGTTTGTTTTTATCAAAATGAATCCTTATTTATAGAAAGGATGATACCAAAATATTTAAAAGATTGGGTTGAGCCTATAGTTCTAAATTGTATAAAATTCAAACATTTTGATAAGATTAGTAATTATTATAAATTATTTAAAGAAAAAAGTAAAAATAAAAAGATAAAAGTTGGAGTAGCTATTGGTGTTAATGGAACTATAAAAAAAATTATAGATATATCATTTTATAAAGATAAATTTAATTTTTATGATGAAAATAATATTCCTAGAAATTCTGTATTAATATCTTTTAAAAATAAAGATGAAATAAAAGATATTCAAAGAAAAAAGATTGAAATGCCTAAAAATACACTGTTAGAAATTGAAAAAAAAAGGGACGAAGGATTAAAATATTTTTACCCTATAAGTTATGAACAAATAATAGAAAATGGGTGGTTAAGGGGTATTATTTGTAAACTGGAAGAAAAATATAAAAAATCTCAAATTGTTCAATCTATTTGTAATATAATATTATTTGAAAGGCTAAAAAAAGACAATAAACTAGATATAATTTTTGAAGACTCAAAAAATTATCAAATTAAGATTTTAGAATATTTATTAAATAACTACGAAAGCTTTTCAAGTTATTATCCATCAGATAATTTTTTTTCTGAACTTATTATAAAGAGACAAATTGAATATGATTTAACAGAATTAGATAAATATTTATATGAGGAGAATTAAAATATATGGAACAAAATATTTTATTAGAAATTATAAAATTTTGTGGGATTTCTATTGCTTCAGGAGTTTTAGGAAATGCTTCTTACGATTTAATAAAGAAATTACCACTGAAAAAATTAAAAGATAAACTTATTCCTTTTATTAAGGAATATAACGATATTGATAAATTTATTAAAATTATTTCTGAAAATCAGATTCAATATTCAGAAGAGCCTTTTAAAAATATCGAATTTTTATTTAAAAACATCATAGGAGATAAATATAATCCTATTATAAATGAAAAAATTAAAGAATGGATTAATGAAAATAGAAAAGATATAGAAATTATCCTGAATCCTAAAAATTATATACAAAATAATGGATTTAATATTGGTAAGCAAAAAGCTGGTAAGAATATAATTAATATACAAGGAAATTATTCAATAAAAAAATAGAGGTAGTATGTTTAATATAGATGTCCAAAATTCATCGGGTGACATTTATAATATTATTAATAATATATATTTATCTCCTTCAAAAGAATCAGATGACTATATAAAAAAGGAAATTCAGGAAAAATTAAAGATTCAGAATAGAATAGATTATCTTGAAGTAATAAAAAATAATTTTCCTGAGAATGATATTTTTCCTAGAGATAAAATTATAAAAGAAATTATGGCTTTCTTTGAAAATAATAATCAGTTAGTTATATATGGAAAACCAGGTAGTGGTAAGACTACCACAATATATATATTATCTCTTAATTTTAAAAATACAGTATATGTATCTTTAAAAAATAAAACCACAAAATCTTTATTGCAATATTTAATAAATAAAATAAGAATGTATAATAAATTTGAATTATTGACTATTAACAATGAGGATGAAGGATTAAAAATTTTAGAATCTGAATTGAAATCAATTAGTGATTTTATTTTTTTTATAGATGATTGTGAGTATTCTGATAATTTTATAAATAATTTGATAGAATTACATAAATTTAATAATAAATTTTTATATTCCTCAAGAAACAAAAATTACCAACAAATTGAGAAATATAAAATACCTCTTCTAGAAGAAAATGAAATTAAGCGATTTCTTGATTTTTACAAAGTTAAATTTACTGACTTATTATTAATAAAAATAATCAATATATCAGAAGGAAATCCATTATATTTATATTATTTTGCTAAATTTCAAATAGAGCCTTTACCAAAAAATATTGAATTATATCAAGAAAATTTGTGGGCTAAAATAGACAGTGAATTACAATCCATACTAATATTTATTGCGAATTCTTTTAATCCAATAAAAATAGATATATTGTTAAAAGCTTTTAATATTACTCAAAATAAAAAGTTGAATCTTCTGCAATTTATACAAAAAATTGATAAAATCTCTTCATTTATTAATAATATAAATGATGGATATTATGAAATATTTCATTCTTATTTTAGAGAATTTATAATTAATCATCTAATATCTTCTGGCATAATAGATTATTATAAAAAAATATTGGGTGAAATATTTATTGAAGAAAAATTATATATAGATGCGACCTACTTATTAATAGATAAATATCCAGAAAAAATAATAAATTACACCTATCCTATTTTAAATTATCTAGAAAAAATTGGTGAATTAGATTTAGGAATTAAGATTTTAAAAAAGAAAATAGAAATTTCAAAAAATAATATAGATTTAGGTTTTGCATATCATCATTTGAGTCATTTTTATAAAATGAATGGAATTAGAGAAGATGCCTATAATCATATTGATAAAGCTTTACTATTTTTAAAAGATGATAATTCAAAAGAGTCTACAGATTTAATTCTTGCTTCTAATGCTATGAAAGTTACTTACTTAATGGAAGATGGAAGAATTAATGAAGGAAATTTAATTTTAGATGAAATTATATCTAAAGTTGGAAATAAAGAAGATTATTATAGTGCTATAATTTATATAAATTTATCAAAAATTTATTTAGATACTAATCAATATAAGAAATCTGTTGATTATTCTAGCAAAGCGTATAGAATTTTTGATAAGTTGGATTGTTATAAAGAAATAAAAATAAGCCTTGTTAATTTAATATCTGGATTAAATCAAATAGATGAACTTGATTTAGCAAAGGATTATGCTGATAAACTTATTGATTTGATTAAAGATAAAAACGAATTTATGATAGAAGCTTCTTTATTAAATTCTTTAACATCTATTTATAGAAGAAAAAAGGAATATAATAAAGCAAAAGAATTTTGTCAAAAAGCAATTCAACTAGCTAATAAAAAAGGGTTTAAAGATAAAATTGTATTGAATTTATTAAATTTGGGAAATATTTATAGGGATGAACAAAATTTTGGAAAAGCAGAAGAGATATATCAAGAAGGAATTATTTTGGCTAAAGAACAAAATTATATAAAAGAATTAACAAGAGGATATAGATTATTAAGTAAGATTTATAACTATCAGAAAGAATATAATAAAAGTATTGAATTTGCAGATAAAGCAATATACGAAGGAAATAAAAATAACTTTTATTTAGATACTGGATATGCTTATAGAGAAAAAGCTGAATCTTTTTATTTAATAAATGAAATTGATAATTCTATTATTAATTATCAAAAAGCATCAAATTGTTTTGAAAAGACAGATAATATATATCTTTCAATCAATTGCTTATTCAAATCAATAAATATTTTGAATAAAATGGATAGATATGGAGAATCTAATATTATTTTAGACAAAGTAATAGAATTAATAATTTCAAAAGATGATTTATATGAGGATATTATAAATTTTGTAAAACAATATAAAAATATTGATATAATTTATCATAAATTTATTTTACTTATAAGGAGATACTTAGATTCTGACTGTAAATTAAATATAATTACTATTTTTATTCATATCTTAGATTTCTCTAAAAATAATATTTCTACAGTAGGAAAAAAACTTTTATTAGAAATTAATGATTTATTATTATTAAATTTGGAAAAACATTATTTGTCTTCTGTCTTTTTTGCTATTTTTATTGAACAATCAAATAATTTATTAAGTATAGAAGATATTGAAGAGTATATTAAAAAAATTCAAAAGATTAAAAAAGGTATTTATTATAGAATCACATCTTCATATCAAGCAATATTGACTTTTAAGTTAAATAATAATATTTCAATACAGATAATAACATTTATTGATGAAATTATCAGTTTTAAATTATCTTTTGAACTAATGATTTTATTATTATTTAAAGCAGATATTATCTTTGATAAAATAAAAGACTTAAAAGAAAAAAATTGTAATATATATGTTTTTCAATATAATGATGAATTAAAAGAATTTATCCCAGAGAATAATTTTTCATCTGATGCTCCTGTAATATTTACTAATAAAAAAGAATGGGGTTTATCAGAATATGCAATAATAAATTCAAAATATGAAGAATATTCAAATTTAAATAATAATCCAGAAAATAAAGCTAATTTATGGTTTATAATGAATGTTTTTTATAAAATATATAATCATTTTACTCATAGTCAAATAAAAGAAAACAAAGAAGTCAGAAAAATTATTTTATCTGAAATAGCTTTTCTGTTTAATTTAACTAGTATAGAAAACCCATTAGATAAAAAAGAGTATGAAATTGATATTAATAAATTAATAGAATTATTTAATTGAGGATAAATTTTAATTCTTGATAAAACAAAAAAATTATTATAAATTGTAATAGTCAAGATGTAATCTGACACTTTTTTCATTTTATTGCGGCTAAGATGTTTTTATATCATAGCCAAACATTTTT
>MIAN01000207.1 GCA_001829125.1 Spirochaetes bacterium GWB1_27_13
GTTTTTTCAACAGTTTTTAAATTTTTATTTTTAAAATCATTTGATTGTTTAACTTGAGACTCGCTTGTACTTGTATAAGAAGCTTGACTTCCTCCAGATGTAAAAAGTCTTCTAGTTCCACCGCCTCCAGATGAGTCTTTTTTATCTCTAATTGACAAAACAATCTTTCTAATAATTAAAAATAATAAAATTAATAGTAAAATAGATAGAATAATTATAATTATTATCCAAATAAAACTAAATTTTGAAAAATCAATAATTATTTTAGTTTTATCATTCTTTTTAGTGGTGTTTAAATTATTGTCTTTTGTGGTATCAACTTGTAAATTGTTTTCTTTAATAACAACTGTGTTATCACCCGTAGTTTCTTTAACGGTGTTATCTTCTGTCAAATCAGTAAGTTGAGTATATTTTTTAGTATCAGAAGTTTCTTCTTTTATGTTAATTGTGTTTTCTGTTGTTTGATTATTTTCAATATTTTGTTTGTCTGTTTTTGTTGTTTTATCTTCATTTTTATTGTCATTTTTTATATTTTGAGAATTATCTTGTAAATTAGTATTTTTATTATTTTTCTTATCATTTTTTGTGTTATCATTTAAAATTATATTGTCTTCGGTGTTTTTATTTTCGACAATTTTTATTTTATCTTCTTTAGCTTCTTTACTAAAAATTTTACTAATATCAATTTTTAGGTTTTTATCTTTTGAATTTATTTCAACAAAATATTCTTTTTTCTTATTAATATCTTTTTTATCAATTTTAAATTTAATCAAATATCTATTTTCTTTGTCTATAAAAAGTTTTTTAATTTCATCATTTGTTGGGCGCTCGAGTATTTTACCATTTGTGAGTTTGCAAAGTTCTTTAAAAGGCTCGATGATTTTTTTGTCTGGAAGATTTATATAAGAAAAAAAGAAAAAAGGAATTTTATTGTCAGTCGTGTAAATTTGTTCTTTTTTTGCCTTACTTCCAATATCGTCCCCATCAGAAAACACTATTAAATATGGATGAAATTCTTTAAATCTATCCTCTTTCGATAAAGCAAATATTTCTTTTTTTGCTTGAATTATTCCATCATAAAGTCTTGTTAGTTTGCCTTCTCTAATCAATGACAATATCTGGGGCGATAATTTTTCATTTGGCGTACTTAGAGGATATATCTCTTTTTTTTGATTATTTAACTTCCAAACAACCAGAAAATCTTCTTTATCTATGTTTTTTAGCAAAAAATCGACTCTATCAAGGATTGTAAAGAAATCCTCAAGCTCCATTGAGCCGCTATTATCAATTATGACACTAAAAAGCCATTTATTTTTGAGTTTTTCTACAACTGGGGCAGTATATTCTTTACCATTGATAAAAATTTTTAGGCTTTTAACTTCTGCATTATTTAAATTATGAACTTTCAAAGAAACAACACTATTTTTATCAATTGTAAGATCATCATAAATTATTGAATAACTAAAAAAAGATATGAATATAAATACTATAAAAAATAAACTTTTTTTCATAATTTGCTTTTCGCCTTATCGCAGAGATATTTGTAAAACTGTAAAATAATTAAAGAATTGTTGTTTTCGTTTAATTTAAAGTCAGCAGTATATTTATATAATACTTCACTCTCTATAACTTCGCCATCTAACAAAATTCCTGCTAATTCAATCTTTTTTTCTTCCTTTTCGAGAAGAAATATAGATATTTCTTTACCAACTAAAAATCTTTGGCTACAATTAAAATTAAATTTAAAATCTCCAGATTTATTTTGTCTTTCTATATTAAACATTCCAATATTTAGTGGAAAATAATGGTTTTCTTGTATCAAAAATATTGAAGAATATTCAAAATCTATTTCTAAAGGAAGCTTAGAATCTAAAATTGTATCCAAAAAATCTTTATTTTTATTTTGATTGTAAAGATCATCAATTAAATCTACAAAATCATTTAGTCTTTGTTGTTCTTGCTTAAAATCCCATTTTTCACGCATAAAACTAAACAAATCAAAGAAAATTTCCTCATTAAACACCAATTTTAGATTTTTATTTTCATAAAATATGGTAAAAAAGTGTTTTTTATTCTCAATTCGGTTTATATTTTCGAGTTCTTTTGATAAGTCTTTATGGTAAAGATTTTCTGTATCAACACCGACAGATGCTAATGATTTAAAAAGAATATCTTGATTCTTTTTATTACAAATATAGCTAATTTTGCCTTTTTCCATATATTTAATGTTATCTTTTTCGAGTTTAGCATCAACTGTACTCGCATCTGGCACAACAATATGCCTTATATGAGATTGAATATTTTTTGTAATAAACTCAGAATTTCCTATTCTTAGAAAAGATTTATTATCAGCAGATGATTTGCCTGTGTAAATTATAAAACATTTTTCATCAATCGAAAAGATTCTTTTATTCATTATTTTTCCCCATTCCGAAGATTAAATTAAATAAAAATCTTTGTCAAGAAGAAAATTTAAGGTGGTAAAAAAATGTTAAATTAAGAAATACTTTTTAACAAAAACTTGAAAATTATTCTTTTTTTTGTTAAATTATAACACGAATGGACACGGATTTCGTTTGTTGGTAGACAACTCCCATTGTTTCCACAAGAAATATTTATGGAGGAAAATATGTCAAATTTAGCTTTAAAACCAGAAGAAAAATATACTTATGCAGATTGTAAAACTTGGCCAGAAGACGAGAGATGGGAAATTATAGATGGAGTTGCATATAATATGGGTGCCGCCCCTATGAGGGTTCATCAAAAAATATCTAGAAATTTACTTGTAAAAATATCAGTATATCTAGAAAATAAGACTTGTGAAGTCTATGATGCTCCATTTGATGTAAGGTTTGTTGATAATGCAGAACAAAAAGATTTTGAGATAGAAAATGTTGTACAACCAGATTTAGTTGTCGTTTGTGACCCAAAAAAACTCGATGATTATGGTTGTAAAGGAAGCCCTGATATAATAATTGAGATTTTGTCCAAAAACACAACAAAGAGAGATAAAATAAAAAAATTTAACCTATATGAGAAATATAAAGTAAAAGAATACTGGATAGTTTCTCCTGATACTGAAATGATAGAAATATACACTATTAACAATGGACAATACGGCAGACCACAAATTTTTGTTAAAGAAGACAAGATTGAAGTTAAATTACTTGGCGACTTGGTAATTGATTTGAATGATATATTTAAATAAAAATTAAATTACTTATCCAACAAAAGCGACATTTGCAAATGTCCGTTATAAAAAGATACAAGGTGGAAATATGTCAAATTTAGCATTAAAACCAGAAGAAAAATATACTTATGCTGACTGTAAAACTTGGTCTGAAGATGAAAGATGGGAAATTATAGATGGTGTTGTGTATAATATGGGTGCTGCCCCTATGAGGGTTCATCAAAAAATATCCGGAAATTTATTTTTTAAAATAAGGGCTTATTTAGAAAATAAGACTTGTGAAATCTATGATGCTCCATTTGATGTAAGATTTGTTGATAATGCAGAACAAAAAGATTTTGAGATAGAAAATGTTGTGCAACCAGATTTAGTTGTCGTTTGTGACCCAAAAAAACTCGATGATTATGGTTGTAAAGGAAGCCCTGATATAATAATTGAGATTCTATCCAAAAACACAACAAAGATAGATAAAATTAAAAAATTTGACCTATATGAGAAATATAAAGTAAAAGAATACTGGATAGTTTCTCCTGATACTGAAATGATAGAAATATACACTATTAACAATGGGCAATACGGCAGACCACAAATTTTTGTTAAAGAAGACAAGATTGAAGTTAAATTACTAGGAGACTTGGTAATTGATTTGAATGATATATTTAAGTAAGAGATTGACTTAAATATTTACAAATATCGTTTTTATATTCTAGAATCTTTTAATTTAACAACTGTTTCTCTCATTCTTAAATAACTTTCATATCTAAAACAATCAATTTTCTTTTTTTCTAAGGCATCTAGTACCTTGCAATCTGGCTCGTCAATATGTTGACAATTTGGAAAGCGACATTTTCCTCGATATTTATCAAAATCTCTGAAATAAAACTGTAAATCCTCTGGTTTATCAATAAAAATAGAAAATTCTCTTATGCCAGGCGTATCTGCAAGCATTCCACCAAAGCTCATACTATAAATTTTTGAATGAGTTGTTGTATGTGTGCCTCTATCATATTTTTTACTAATTTCACCAATTCTAATGTCATTATATGCTGGATCAAGTGATTTTATAAGTGAACTTTTACCAACTCCAGATCGCCCATTAAAACTCGAAATTTTATCTTTTAAAATTGTTTTTAGTTCTTCAACTCCCTCTCCTGTGATTGTAGAAATAGAAATTGTTTTATAACCGAGTTTTTTATAAACTTCTTTTGAGTAAAGATATATTTCTTCATTTTGTGGGTTAAGTAAATCGGTTTTGTTAAAAACTATAATTACTTCTATCCCCATATAATCAGCAGCAAAAAGGCATCTATCTATAAAAAAAGGTCTTAATGGTGGGTTTTCGATAGAATCTACTATAACAAGATAATCAACATTTGCAACAATAGTCTGTACTTCTCTTCCGCCAGCTTTAAGTCTCTTAAACTCATTTTTTCTATCACACCTGCTAACTATTGAGCCATTTGTATCATCTGATATTTCAAATATGACAGTATCACCAACAACTAAAGGATTTACATCTTTTCTTCCTTTAATATTGAAATTTGTATCTAAAACTTTTCCTTTTATTACGCATTTATATTCTTTGTTGGTTTGTTTATCCAGAACATAATAAATTGATCTTACTCCCCATAAAATTAAACCTTCTGGCATGACAAATCCTTTACTATAATTTCATCAAATAATTTTAACATTTCGTTAAAGCCTTGATATTTTTCGACAATTCCATCAGACCCTTTACTCAAATAGAGGAATCTTTTTGGATTTTTATTTACAGCACTACTTGGTAGAAGTTCAATAATTCTTCTACTAACTCCGTCCCTTGAGTCGACAACTTTAACTTTCTTTTCAAAAAATTCATCAATCATATCAATCAAAAAAGAATAATGAGTGCAACCTAAAACCAAACAATCAATTTCTTTTTCTTTAAAAAAAGATAATTCTTTTTGCATAACCTCTTGAAGTTTTTCGTTAGAATATTGATTTTCGGCAGCTTCTACTAACAAGCCTGATGCTTTTACAAAAACTTGTTTATTTTTTGCAAATTGTTGAATTAGGTTTGAAAGATAATTTAACTTAACTGTATTCTCTGTTGCAATAACACCAATTTTATTATTTCTTGTTATATCAGAAGCCACTTTTACAGCAGGCACTGTCCCTATTACTTTAATTTTAACTTTTTCTCGTAAAAATTCTAAAGCAGAAACTGATGCTGTATTACAGGCAACTACAATTAAACTTATATTGTATTTTTCTTTTAAGCCAATATAGATATTTAAAAGAAAATTACCTATTGTCTCTTCATCTTTTGTACCATAAGGAAAATTTTTTGTATCAGCATAATATATTACATTAACATCTTTTTTCATATTAATAAAATAATCCAAAATTGATAATCCGCCAATACCTGAGTCTATAAAAAGAACATAACTACTCATAAATTTTATGATTCTCCTAATTTGAGAATAATGTATGATAAATTTTGTAATTTAAAACAACTGGCTGAAATTTATTACTATTGCAAATATTATCTAAAATAGATTATATACTTGAAATGTATTAAATGGTCAATCTTTTTTTTAAAATATACTTAAACCCTTCTAAAAGATCAATAAATAATAGAATTGACATAACTTGTAATTTGTTGAAACAAATGAATTAATAGAAATAAGCGTTTAAGGTATATATTTACAATTTGGACACAAGTTTGACTGTAAATTTAATTGTTTGAAAAAAATTACAATAAGAAAGACAATGCTTCTTTATCAAAAAATCTATGTTGATAAAATTTTAAATATAACATAATACTATTGACTTTTTTATTATGCTCTTATATACTAAAATTGAATTGTATTTCTTTACAATATTATTGAATAATTTCTAACTCAATAGTATTGTTGGAGTTATATTAAATTCTATTTTACTATATACTACTATGTTTTTCTTAGAGCAGTATAAATAATAAAAGAAGGAGATGTTGTGGAATATAGCTGGATTTATTGGTTTGTTGCGGGTTTTATTTTGTTAATTATCGAAATAATAACTCCGGGTTTTGTTATAGGATTAATAGGGGCTGCTTGTTTTATAGGAGGCATTGTTGCCATTTTCACCCCTAATATTATAATTCAGTTAGCTGTATTTGGCGTTTCTTTGGTATTGGTTTTCATTTATGTAAGACCAATATTCTTAAAGTACTTCACAAAAAAAGACCAAAAAAAATCTACCGTTGATGCTTTAATAGGTAAAATTTGTATCGTTGATACAGAGATAGATAATGTTAAAGGAAACGGATATATCAAAGACGGGGCTGATTATTGGAAGGCTAAATCAAGTGATGGTAGCTTAATACCTAAAGGTTCTTTAGTAGTAATTGAGAATATGGAAGGTATTACTGCAACTGTATCACTCAAAAAAGACTAATTTTACTAAATTTAAGGAGGAAAGAATGAGTTTTCTAATGATTTTTATGATTGTTTGTATTGTTTTAGTTTTATTTGTTCTTATTTCTGGTATTAGGACAGTTCAACAATCTACTGTTGTTATTATTGAAAGACTTGGAAAATTTAACAAAATTTTAGAATCAGGGATTAATGTTATTATCCCATTTGTTGACAAAGTTAGGCTCATCAATTCAAGGGTTACAAGGTATGATTCATCAGGAAAGACTTATGTTATAAACGAATATGTAAATCACGTTGATTTAAGAGAAAGAGTTTTCGATTTCCCAAAACAAAATGTAATCACAAGAGACAATGTTACTCTCGAAATTGATGCTCTTTTATACTTTCAGATTTCAGATGCTTTTAAGGCTGTTTATGAGATAGAAAATATTGCAATGGCGATAGAAAAACTTACTCAAACAACACTAAGAAATATTATAGGTGAGCTTGAATTAGATCAAACTCTTTCAAGTAGAGACACAATTAACTCAAAATTAAGATTGATCTTAGACGAAGCTACTGATAAATGGGGTGTTAAAGTAAACAGAGTTGAGTTAAAAGATATTACACCTCCAAAAGAGATTAGAGAAGCAATGGAAAAGCAAATGCGAGCAGAAAGAGAAAGAAGACAAATAATTTTGATCGCAGAAGGTGATAAACAAGCTAAAATTTTAACAGCTGAAGGTGAAAGAGACAAACTCATTGCAGAAGCAGAAGGAGCAAGACAATCTTCAATTAAAAGAGCAGAAGGTGATGCTGAAGCAAAGATTAAAATAGCAACAGCAGAAGCAGAAGCCCTTAGATTAATTAGAGATGCTTTAGCCCAAAACAAACTTGATGCAAGTCAATATTTAGTTGCAATAAAATATATTCAAACATTACAATCAATTGGTACACAACAAGGTGAAAAAGTAATTTTTATGCCTTACGAATCATCTGCATTATTAGGTTCGCTTGGTTCTATCAAAGAAATTTTTAAAGAAACAAAATAAATTAATAGCAATAGGGTTAACCTATTGCTTTACTATAAAAAATAGGAGTTTAATTTAAAATTATGGATAAAAAAATAACAATTGATTATTCTTTTACTTTTCCTTTTATTAATGAAGAAAAAATTAATAGCTACAAAAATGATGTTTTAAAGGCTATGGATACGCTTGAAAACAGCTCTGGGGCTGGTAATGATTTTCTTGGTTGGAAAAATCTACCTTCAGAAATGCTTGCAAGCAAAGAATTACAACAAATAATTCAAGTCGCAAATGAAATCAATGAAAACGCTGATTTATTTATCTGTGTTGGTATTGGTGGAAGTTATCTTGGTGCAAAAGCAGTAACTGAAGCATTACTTCATCCATTCTATAATAGTCTTCCAAAAAATGATAGAAATGGTCCAAAAATCATATTTGCAGGTCAAAATATAAGTGGTGCATGGCTTTCTGCTGTACTTGATGAAATGGATAAAGTTGATTCTGTTTATGTGAATGTTATATCAAAATCTGGTACAACAACAGAACCGGGAGTAGCTTTTAGAAATATCAAACAAAAAATGGAAAAAAAATACGGTAAAATCGAATCATCTAAAAGAATAATAGCTACAACTGACGCAAAAAGAGGTGCTTTAAAGACTTTAGCAACAAACGAAGGTTATAGAACTTTTGTTATCGCTGATGATGTTGGCGGAAGGTTTTCTGTTTTATCACCTGTGGGGCTTTTACCAATAGCAGCAGTTGGTCTTGATATTACAAAATTATTAAAAGGTGCACAAGAGGCATCTATTTATGGTAAAGAAAAAGACCTTGTGAAAAATCCAGCTGCAACTTATGCTATGGTTAGAAACATTCTATTAAAAGAAGGGTATCACACAGAAATTTTAGTAAACTACGAACCAGTATTGCACTATATTTCTGAATGGTGGAAACAACTTTACGGCGAAAGTGAAGGAAAAGATGGTAAAGGTATATTTGTTGCATCTGTTGATTTTACATCAGACCTTCATTCAATGGGACAGTGGATTCAGGATGGACAAAGATTTATATTTGAGACAGTTTTGGATATAGAAGAATCAAATTCTAACCTAAAAGTTGTGTCAGATAAAGAAGACTTGGATGGACTTGAATTCCTCGCAGGAAAAACTTACTCTGATATTAACAAAAAAGCTTCTCAAGGTACTTTACTTGCTCATTACGAAGGTAAAGTTCCAAATATTATTTTTAGCATTCCAGAACTCAATGAGTATTATATTGGGCAACTTCTCTATATATTTGAACAGGGGTGTGGAATATCTGGTTATTTACTTGGAGTTAATCCATTTGATCAACCAGGCGTTGAAGCATACAAAAAGAATATGTTTGCACTTCTCAACAAACCTGGCTCAGAAAAAGCAAAACAAGCAATTGAAGAAAAAATGAAAAACTTACCATCTGGTAAAAAAACAATTTAATTTTTGATTACTTAATTGTAATAGAACCGACTAATTAACAGTCGGTTCTTTTTTATTTAAAAACTAATTATTCAATATTTCTTAAAAAATCAATGATATTTATTGGTTTAGGTATTATATTTTTTGGATTTGTTTCCAGTGCTCTTCTAATAATATTTTTATCATCATAAGCTGTAACATAGATATGATCTATTGGTTTTATTTTTTGGATTTCTTTTATAGCGTTTATTCCGTCCATATCACCATTTAATTTTATATCCATTAAGATTAGGTCAGGGTTTTGTTCTGCTGCGATATTTATAGCGTCAATTGCATTATCAGCAATTTCAAGTACCTCAAAATTATTTTTTGTTAGAATAGTTTTTAGAAAAATTGCATTAATTATTTCGTCTTCTACAATTAATATTTTTTTAATCATAATATTTCTCACATCTATTAAAATATAATTTCATATTTTAGTCCATCTAAATTTTTTGTTAATATTTTTCCAGATAATTGGCTAGCTAAAGATGTAATTAATTCAAGACCTAAATTTCCGTTTTTTTGAATATTCCAATCATCTGATACTCCTATTCCATTATCACCAATTTCAATAACATATTGATTTTTGTTGCTGAACAAATTTATACTTATTTGAGGTTCTTTAATATTAGTAAAAGCATGTTTTATACTATTACAAATTATTTCATTCAATATCAATGCACAAGGGATTGCTTTGTTTACATCTAAGGTAAAATTATTAACATTAAATTTTATATCTATATTATTCATTTTTTCAAGATGTAGTTTTTTAATATTATTGATAAGCATTGGAACAAGTTTATCAAAATTAATACTTTCATAATTATCAGATTGATATATTTGTTGATGGATAGAAGCCATTGTGTAAATACGAGTATTGGTAATAGAAAGTTGCTCTTTAACTTCGTTATTTTTTGATCTATAATATTGTAAGGTTAGTAATCCAACGATTGTATTTAGATTATTTTTAACTCGATGATGCACCTCCAGCAATAAAACTTCTTTTTCTTTTACATAAGAATCTATTGATTTGCCAATTTTATTAGTTGTTATTACTATTGTAGAAATTAATACAATATAAAAAATTATCAAGAAAAAAGTAAGCAGTAAAATATCAAAAGAAGTTTTATATGTAAGAATATAGTTTTTTTCAAGAATATCTTTTAACATTAATAATGCTAATGTTATTGGTACTATGACTCTTAAAATTTTTGCATGAGTAGTATTTGAAAGAAAATAATATTCAAATAAAGAATTCTTGATAGATATATTTATCATTGTTGAAAAAGATAATAAAAAACAAATTACAGTAGGAAAAGCTAAAGGAATAAGGTTAGTCTCATAAAAAAATGGTAAATTATATAAATACCCTAAAAAGAAAGTAAAATTAAATAAAAATCCGATAATTGCAGAAATATTAATTATATTTGAGTGTTTGATATTATTTTTGAATAATTTAAAAGCCATAATTAAAGATAATAAGTAAATAAAAATAAAGGCAGTTATTAGAGACATATATCCAGTTGGATTGGATACTAATAATTTTGTCTTATTGTGTACAGCAAAAATAAAATTTTCAATTTTAAAACTACTGTTTAAGATATGATTTAGTAAAATAATAGATAGTAATAAAAATAATATCGCAATAATCAGGTTGGTTATAAATTCTATCAGTTTAGTATTTTGACCATATCTAATTGATAAAATAATTATAGATAACAAAATAAAATTTGTTGCTGTACTTGGTGCCATAGGTATATAAGATATGGAATAAGATGCTAATATTTCAATGTTAAAAAACCAACCAATTAGAGATAGTATTGATAAGAATATTACAGTTGAAGCACAAAAAAGAACAAAATTATTTTTGATGATATATTTCATAATAATTCCTTATTTTTATAAACTTGGAATGGCATCACTTCTAAAATCAAATTGAGAAATATTTTTTATAGATACTTGTATTTATATATAAAGTATAATGATATTTTATATATTTGTAAAGTAAAATGCTATTATTCTATACAATAAATATTCAAGGGTTTTTTTATCAATTAATATTGTTTCTATAATTAACAAAAAATTTTTGGATCTTTGTAAAAAAATCGACTATTTATACAGTCTGTTCGTGTCCTTTGTGTTAAGAAAATTTTAATAAATATCACTAAAAATAGTTAATAGTTGGTATAATAAATCAATAACTATTTTCAAGATTGTGTATATGGTCAAAAGTCTTTAGCTATCAATAAAATCTTTGAAAATCTTTAAATTGTAAAGATATTTTATTTTTTTCATTTTTTTCTTTAACTTTTTTTATTTCAATGATACAATAAGCAATATTTTTTAGTCAATATAAAAAATGAAGGAGAGTTTATGATTCAAGAAAAAACTTTAGAGTGTGATGATATTTCTGATGAAGAAAAATTATCCAAAATAGAGGAACTCGTTGGGAAAATTATTGATGAATACGATGACAAAGAAAGTAATCTTATTCAAATATTACATAGAGTTCAAGGTATTTATGGTTTTCTTCCTTTAAATATTCAAAAATTTATTTCAGAGAAGATCGATATTCCTTTATCAAGAGTATCTGGTGTAATTTCTTTTTATTCTTTTTTCTCTACGAAGCCGAGAGGTAAAAATATAATTAGAATTTGTCTGGGAACTGCTTGTTACGTTAGAGGCGGAGAAAAAATTGTTGATAAGCTAAAAGAAGTGTTAAAAGTGGGCGTTGGAGAGACTACTCCAGATAGAAAATTTTCGTTTGAAGTTATGAGATGTATTGGTGCATGTGGATTAGCACCTGCGATTATGGTAAACGATAAAGTTTATGAACAGGTAACGCCAGAAAAAGTAGAAAATATTCTAAACAAATACTAATTCTTGTAAGGAGAAAATAATGAAAGATATTTTTGTAAAAACAAAAGATGATTTGGATAAAATAAAAGAAAATTATGATAAAAATATTAAAAAATATAAATATATCGTAAATGTTTGTGCTGGGGCAGGTTGTGTTTCTGCTGATTGTATGGAAGTTAAAGATAAACTTTCTCATTGTATAGAAAAAGCTGGACTTTCTGATAAAGTTAAATTAAATCAAACAGGTTGTATCGGTCCTTGCTTTTTAGGTCCAACTTTATTGATTTATCCAGAAGGAATATTCTACACAAAAGTAAAATCTGATGATGTTGAAGGTATTGTTGCTCAACATTTACTATCTGGAAAAATTGTAGAAAAAAAATGCTATTATGATGAATCAAAAGAAAGATTTATTCCTAAAATAGATGATATAGATTTTTTTAAGTTTCAGAAAAAAATAGTTTTGAAAAACTGTGGTATAATTGATTATGATTCTGTTGATGAATATATTGCAAATGATGGTTATTATGCGATTGCAAAAGCATTATCTAACATGAGCCCAGATGATGTAATAAATGAAATGAAAAAATCTGGTCTTAGAGGTCGTGGTGGCGGTGGATTCCCAACTGGTACAAAATGGGACCTTGGTAGAAAATCACCTGGAGACCAAAAATATATGATTTGTAATGCAGACGAGGGAGACCCTGGTGCTTTTATGGATAGAAGCCTTTTAGAAGGTGATCCGCATTGTGTAATTGAAGGTATGATGATTGGTGGTTATGCAATTGGTGCATCTAAAGGTGTTGTTTACGTTAGAGCAGAATACCCTCTTGCTGTTGAAAGACTTCAAGCAGCTATTATAAACGCACGAAAAAAAGGAATATTAGGTAAAAATATTTTTAGTTCAAATTTTGATTTTGATATAGAAATTAGAATTGGTGCAGGTGCATTTGTTTGTGGTGAAGAAACAGCTTTACTTCAATCTGTTGAAGGAAAAAGAGGAGAACCTAAACAAAAACCTCCTTTCCCTGCACAAAAAGGTCTTTTTGATAAACCAACTATAATTAACAATGTTGAAACATTCGGAAGCATTCCATCTATTATATTAAATGGAGGAGAATGGTTTTCTAACATTGGTATAAAAACAAGTACTGGTACAAAAGTTTTTGCTTTGGCAGGGGACATTAATAACACTGGTATAGTAGAAGTCCCAATGGGTATAAGTTTAAGAGAAATAATTTACGATGTTGGTGGTGGTGTAAGAAATAACGAAAAATTTAAGGCTGCCCAAACTGGTGGTCCTTCTGGTGGTTGTATCACACACGAATATTTAAATACTCCAGTTGACTATGACTCATTAACCAAACTTGGTACTATTATGGGGTCTGGTGGTCTTATTGTAATGGATGATAATAAATGTATGGTGGATGTTGCAAGATTCTTTATGGAATTTGTTCAAGACGAATCTTGTGGTAAATGCGTTCCTTGTAGACTCGGTACAAAAAGAATGCTTGAAACACTCGAAAAAATTACAAAAGGTGAAGGTGAACCAGGAGACATTGAATTTTTGGAAGAACTTGGAAGTACAATAAAAGATTCTGCTTTGTGTGGACTTGGACAAACTGCTCCAAACCCTGTTTTAAGCACAATTAGATATTTTAGAGATGAATATGATGCTCATGTTAAAGATAAAAAATGTCCTGCTGGGGTTTGTAAATCTCTATTGAGCTACCATATTTCTCCAGAAAAATGTGTTGGTTGTACGGCTTGTGCTTTGGTATGCCCTGTTGGCTGTATTAGTGGTGCAAAAAAACAACTCCATACAATAGACCAATCAAAATGTATAAAATGTGATAATTGCTATCAAAAATGTAAGTTTGATGCAATAATAAAGAAATAAATTACTATAATGAGTAAAGGAGAGTGTTTTTATGGTTTCTTTAAATATTAACAATAGAACAGTTTCAGTTCAAGAAGGAACAACAATTCTTGATGCTGCAAGATTAAATAATATAAAAATCCCAACATTTTGCTATCTTGAGAATATTCAAAAAATGGGGTCTTGTAGACTCTGTGTTGTAGAAGTAGAAGGACAAAGAAATCTTATGGCTTCATGTATGGTTGAAGTTAAAGAAGGAATGAAAGTTTTTACGAACACAGAAAGAGTTAGAAATGCAAGAAAAATGATTTATAAACTAATACTATCTGACCATCCAAAAGATTGTTTGAAATGTGTTAGAAATCAAAAATGTGAACTTCAACAACTTGAAGAAATGATTCAACTTGATGAAAGAGAAATTATTGGCGAAAAATCAAAGACAGTAATAGATAAAGGTAACCCATCTGTTTTTAGAGACAATGCAAAATGCGTTTTGTGTCGTAGATGTGTTACTGCCTGCAATGATATTCAAAGTGTTGGAATAATTAATATTCAAAATAGAGGTTTTAAATCAAATGTTGGAACAACTGCTGGTTTACCTTTAAACGAAATTTCTTGTACTTACTGTGGTCAATGTACAGTTGTTTGTCCTGTTGGTGCGTTAAATGAAGTTGATGCAATTAGCAAAGTATGGAAAGCCTTAGCCGATAAGAAAAAAAGAGTTATAATCCAAACTGCTCCTGCTGTAAGAGTTGCTCTTGGTGAAGAATTTGGCTATGAACCTGGTACTATTGTTACTGGTAAAATGGTAGCTGCTATGAAACATTTAGGATTTCATGATATTTTTGATACAAACTTTGCAGCGGATTTGACAATTATAGAAGAAGGAAACGAATTTTTAGGTAGAGTAAGAAAACTCTTATCTGGCAATAAACCAAGTTTTCCTATGATTACAAGTTGTAGTCCAGGTTGGATTAAATATGTAGAACATTATTTTCCAGATCAATTACAACATCTTTCAAGCTGTAAGTCACCTCACATGATGTTGGGTGCTTTAGCAAAAACTTATTATGCAGAAAAAATTGGTGTTAAACCAGAAGATATTTTTGTTGTGTCTGTAATGCCTTGTACTGCAAAAAAATTTGAAGTTACAAGAGATGAAATGTTTATTGATGGTCAACCAAATGTTGATGCTGTTTTAACAACAAGAGAATTCGCAAGAATGATTAAAGAAGCAGGTATTGACTTTACAAGCCTTCCAGATGAACAATTTGATAATCCTTTGGGGCTTTCTACTGGTGCAGCCGATATTTTTGGTGTTACAGGTGGTGTAATGGAAGCTGCTATTAGAACTGTTTATGAAATTATTACAGGTAGAGAAGTACCTTTTGAAGGACTTCATGTTACACCGATCGAAGGACTTGACAGGATTAAAACTGCTGATCTCAAATTTGAAAATGTTTTACCTGAGTGGAAAGAACTCGAAGGTTTTGTACTAAAAGTTGCTGTAACAAGTGGATTAGCTGGTGCAAAAATTCTTATGGACGAAATCGCAGCTGGTAAATCTCAATATCATTTTATAGAAGTTATGGGCTGTCCTGGCGGCTGTATAACTGGTGGAGGACAACCACGTCCTGTAAATAATGAAATTAGAATTAAAAGAATGGAAGCTATTTATAGGGAAGACGATAATAAACCTATAAGAAAATCTCACGAAAACCCATTCGTTCAAAAACTTTACGAAGATTTCCTTGGTCAACCAAATGGCGAAAAATCACATAGACTTTTACATACTCACTATGTAAAACGAAAAAAATATTAATTTTTAGTATTTCTTTTAAGAAAAAGAAAAGACCTGTCAGGTTTTTAAAACCTGACAGGTCTATATTTCTAATTCAGTGTGATTCTGTGAAATTCTGTGGCTAAAACTTTCTTTCTCCGTGTTAAAATTTCCCCATTAATTTGATAAAAATTAAAATCGAGTAATTTTGTTAGTAGAAGTCCACTTGTTTCCTAGAAATTTTTCGGTTAAATATTGCCTCTATATCAACCCAACAAATACAAATTGCCATTGATTTTTGGAGTTTTTGTTTAATACTGTCAAAAAATCACATTCTACATCGTTTTCTTGAATGGATACTTTGCTATTCCCATAAAAATAAGCGAAATCGTAGTTTTTTGAAATATCATAATTAATAATTGAAGATGATATTTTTAATAAAGAAAATTCTTTTATAAAATCAGTTTTACTAATTGTAGTAAAATCACCACTTTTACAAAACCTTATATGATTAGAAAATAAATCTATACTCAAAATACCTTCACCATTAAAAACTCTATTAAAAATTTCAAATAGTTTTACTCTTTCTTCTTTAATATCAATTGTATTATCAAACAAATTGTTAGGTTCTAAAAAATCTAATCTAAATTCGTCCTCAAAATACTCTGGTTCAAGATGAAAAAAACCAGCATCAAAAACAACTTTAAATTCAGCATCGTTTATTTTTTTCCATATAGAAATATAGTCACCATACCCAGTATTAACCCCATCAAAAAACTCGTAAGGACCTGTCGTAAAACCCATATCATTTGAGGAAGATAAAAAAGCATAAGCTGGATACCAAAAAAGTTGTCCATTTATTTGATTAATCGAACTATACCATTCTTTTGTATTAACAAGATTATTATCTTTAAAACTTTTTGCATCGGGAGAAAGAAAACTAATAAAACCTTTGTTAATTCCATTTTTTTTCACATTCTCCAAAAATGCCTTTTCTAAATCTATAAGCGATTTTAAATCATTCATTATCATTATCCTTTTTTTAATAGAATCCTTTGCTTTTTAATATATTATTGCCAAAAAGACAATTGATATTTTGATAATTTTTATTCAAAATTCTACTATTGACTTCTTAGTGATTTTTAATTAAAATTAGACAAGGAACATTAAAATATGAATAATTTTCTAATCAAAATGATTATAATATTTACATTTAGTTTCTTAATATCTTGTTCAAAAAAAGATGACAAAATATTAGCTTTTGAAGCAGTCCAAAACAATAATTTAAAAGAATTATCTGCACTGTTTGAAAAAAATATTGATGCAAATATTAAAGATGAAAAAGAAAAAAGTATTTTAATGTATGCGATTGAAAATTCAAATCCTAAAATAGTATTGTATTTAATAAAAAGAGGTGCAGATGTTAATTATTTGCAACCATATTTATTAGAAACAAAAGAAGTCATATATATAAATACACCTCTTTCGCTTGCAATAAGCTGTAATAATCCAGAAATTGTTAAAATATTGTGTGAAAATGGTGCAGATTTATCAAAATCATTTAATTCGGTAGAATTTAATCTAAAAGAGTTGAATGCTATTACTTATATTGTAGCAAAGATATTGAGAGAAAATTCTGATTATTTTCTTATTGATTATGAGGATAATCCAATCATCGAATATTACAATCTTATTTTAATATTTAAATATATTTTTTTGGTAGACGAAAAAAATATTGCCCCTCAATTAAAAGACTATAAAAAACAATTTGAAATGTTTAATTATACGAGTGAATTTCTCTATTATATGATACAAAACGATATTAAAGGCTTTAAGGAATATTTTAAAGATGAGATTAATAATAAGTATGGTGGATGGAGAAAGGATAATTCTTTCTATAATGGATTTATAGGAGCAATTTTAGCAGATTCTAATGATATTGTGCAGTATATAATTGAAGAAAATGTAATAGACTATGATGTTATAAAAGCTATTTATAATGAATTACAAAAGAAACAATATGATAACATAAGAAATAACACTTTTTATCTATTAAAAAATCATATTGAAAAAAAATATTAGAGTTTTAGTTAATAATTTATTTATAATATTAAATTAAAATGTATGATAAGCCATATTTAGTGATTTTACACCTCAAATATATATTCTACCTAAAAGATGTGGAAAAAAGTCATTATTTATCATTTATTTAAAAAAAATTATTATTTTTTGTAAAAATCTATGGTAAAAGTTACATCTGTGAGTTATAATGGTTATATACTGAAATGTTTAAAATTTGTCATTTAAAGCAAACAATTATTATGATAAATTTTTTATAAAGGTATAGATTAAAAAAATATTTTAGATATATAAATAATGACAATTTGTATAATTGCCATTATAAAAAATTAAGTGTTACTTACATTTGTATATTTTATACTGTTGAAATTATAGCCATTAGAAAGGAAAATTTATGGTTAAATTTACTGATTTTAATTTTAAACTCATGGTATTACAAGAATTAATGTATAACAAAGAATCTTTGATTCCTCAATTTGATGTGTATGATTTTGCTGAAAGTCATACAAAAAGAAAAATAAATATTGAAAAAGAAGGATATAAAATTATTCCTGAAGTAGAAAAATATTTCCAAGATATTGATATTCCAAAGGAAATGTTAGAAAGTATTAAAGAATTATCTCAAGACGGCGGAGATGATATATATATTCACTTATGTCCTTTTTGGGATGGTGAAGATGATTTATTTAACATAAAATCAGTAGATGATTGTTCTTTATTGCCAAATCTAAAAAAAGTAACTATTTTTTATGATAAAGACGAAAGTATAATTGATAAATTTAAGTCTAAAGGAATAGATGCTAGTTTTGTTTAATAGATAAAAAATTAAAAAATGATATTTTGATTTACATAAACATTTCTAAAAGGTCAATTAGAATAAGGGGTTTACACCCTCTGTTATTACTTGGTTTCTAAAGAATGGGATTTTTAACACTAAGAACGCAAAGGAAACTCGAGGTTTCACGAAGATTTAATTAAAAAAAAGTATTTTCTTCGTGAACTTTGTGTTTAATTTTTCCTTATAATTAAAAAAGGGAATTTGTCAGGACTTAGCCCCTTGTTTTCAAGAGTTAGAGGAAAAATTTATTTACCATTTAGAATTCGTTAAGTTTATATAAAATTTGAAATAAGATTTTGACTATTAGAATTTTAGGAGGATTTATGTTAACTAACTCTGTTATGATAAACTATCATGAAAAAGATTATTCTAATAATTTTATGGAATATGCGAGAGCCGTATCTAAATATTGTAGAATTCCTGATACTTGTACTAAGGAAAAGGCTAAGTATAAATTTGATTTTGATAAAAAAGAATTAATTGAAAATAAATTGATAAGTGGTGATGATATTCCTGAGACTCTTAACTTTGAAATTTCTTATGAGAAAATAATTTCTGATCCAAAGAATTGTTGGATTGTAATGATACATGGTTTTGGTGGGGATTCTAGTTCGTGGTCATATCAAATATCTAAATTATTAAAAAATAATTTTAATGTTTTAATATTAGATTTATATGGGCATGGTAATTCAAATTTTATAGAAAATGTTGATTATGATGTTAAGTTGCATGTCTTTTATTTAAATAAAATTATTGAGTCAGTCACTAAAGAAAAATTTTTTCTTGTAGGTTTTAGCTATGGTGGAATAATCTGTCAATTATATGCTAAAGAGTATCAATCCAAATTAAACGCATTAATTCTTGTCTCTTCATTCTCTCACAAAGATAAGATTTTTGAAAATATACTAAGTTCATGGCAAGAAACATTATGTCTTAATACTAACGATAATAATGAAGCATATATAAAAAAAATAATGTACAAATTAACTATAAGTAGTATTTTTTCATCTCATTATATTGAAAATAATTCTAGCAGTTTAAAAATGTTAGAGAATACTTATGTTAAAAAAAATTACCAACTAATTCTAAGAAATGAAGTTACTCATCTTCTAAATTTTGATTCATCAAATTTCTTAAAAGATATTACTATTCCTACTATAATTATTTGTGGTGTTCATGATAAATTATTTTCTACTAATATAAGTTTAACACTTCATCATTCAATTAAAACATCAAAAAGATTTATATTCTTTAGTAAACATGCTTCTCATAGTTTAAATATTGAAATATTTTCATCTTTTAATAAAATATTAATAAATCAACTTAAAAAAATTCAAAATAATAAATTTAGACCAACTAAGTTGCCATTTCATGTTCACTGTGAAACTAGAAAATAAAATATTTCCTAAAACTCCATATAATAATAGTTGACATATATTACTATTTGTAATAATTTGCACAAATTTAGACTAAAGGATTTATTGTGATTAAAAAAATATTAAATAAAATAAAATTAAAAGCAAATATTTATAAAGACCCTGCAAAAAATTTAAATTGTACTGAATTTGAAGTTGATAATTGGGCTATTTCAAGATTTATAATAGATAAAATTATTCCTATTGTGGGAGTTAATCCTTATCCAATATCCGAATTAAACTTAATGGTTGCAACTTTAACATATTTTAAGCCAAAATATATATTTGAATGGGGGACTAATATTGGTAAATCTGCAAGAATATTCTATGAAACAATGAAACATTTTAATCTAAAGTGTGATATTTTTTCTATTGATTTGCCAGATAACATAGAGCATAACGAACATCCACATAAAAAAAGGGGAATGCTTGTAAAAAATATTAAAACTGTTAAATTAATAAAAGGTGATGGACTTGAAGAATCTTTAAAACTATGTAAAGATATTGATGATAGAAAAAATATATTATTCTTTTTGGATGGGGATCATAGTTATGAGTCGGTATCAAAAGAATTATCAACAATTTTAAATTTTAGTACTGATCTAAAAATATTAGTTCATGATACATTTTATCAATCAGATAAAGCAAATTATAACATTGGTCCTTATAAAGCAATTTCAAATACATTAGAGAATAAAAAAGAAAAATTTAAAACTATTTCTACTAATTTGGGGTTACCAGGACTTACTTTAATATATAAATCATAAATAATCTAATTCATTTTTAGTTTGATTTTTTTTAATCTTAGTAGTATATTGGGAAACAAAGGGTAGATACCTTTTAATTTTTTTTATATGAATTCTTTGGTTAAAAAATAGAAGAAAAAAAACAATGGATTTATTGATGGATAATAACTTTTTTATTGGCATATTAAATGGTGGAAAGAGTAGACGAATGGGTTTTCCTAAGTCTATGGTTTTGTATAATAATATTCCTCTAATAGAACACATTTATAATACAGCAACTCTTGTTAGTAAAAATGTTGTTATTTTGGGGGAAGGTGAGATACCAGATAATCTAAAGAAAGTAAAGTGCATTAAAGATAAAAATCTTAATTTGGGACCACTTAGTGCTATCGTTTCGAGTTTTGAATATAAAAAAACAGATTGGATTTATTGGGCTACAGATATGCCTTTTGTAACAAAAGATGTTTTGTTAGAATTAATCGATCTAAAAAAAGAAAGTCCTCTCGGTGTTATCCCATATCGCAAAGACATAAAAAAATATGAGTCATATTTTGGTTATTATTCAAAAGAACTTTTACAAAAAATGATTAGTTTAATTTCTTGTGATGTTTATAGTGTACAAAGAATTTTAGAAATTTTACAAATCAAAGGTAATTCTTATTTTTTTGATAAATATAAAAATTTACTAAAAGATTTGGATACAATTGAAGACTTAAAATGTGTAGTTTAGGAGAATA
>MIAN01000208.1:0-391 GCA_001829125.1 Spirochaetes bacterium GWB1_27_13
TTCCTTTACTTTTCAACTTCTTTCAAAATTAATTTGATTTTATGTATCTTTTATATTACTTTATGTTTACTTTCATCAAAAATAAGGACTAATTTATGATTCATTTCTTTCTCTATGTCCTAAAAGCAAATCTTATTATCCCTTTTCTTATTATTCAACTTCAAATATTTGCTCGCTCTAAAGGCAAACTTAAATTTAGTCCTACTCCTAAAGAAAGAATTGACCTTATTTTACTCTATAAAGCATTAAATAGACCATTAAGTCTTTGTTTTGCTTTCTCTTATCAAACTTTTGATTTATGGGTTAGGCAATCTATATCTAAAAATAGTTCTATTCCACAAAAAAAAGGTAGACCAGAGATTATTCAACAAATTAAAGAACTCATTGTTAC
>MIAN01000208.1:400-9716 GCA_001829125.1 Spirochaetes bacterium GWB1_27_13
GGTTTCCTTCTTTCTCTTCTATCCTCAATTCTCTTTATTCTATGGATTTTAAGATTATTCAATCTGGTAGTAAGAAAATATTTACTCTTTTTATCATTCGTAACCTTACAAGAGAGATTGAAATCTTTAATACTACTCTCAATCCTAATCCAGAATGGCTTAAAAATCAACTTCGTTCTCTTACTGATGGTAGCAAAAAACTTTATCTAATCACTGATAACGATATTCTATATGAAAATGTCGATTTTTCTGCCTTTAATATCAAAAGACTTAATACAAAGCCTCGTTCTCCTCTTATGAATGCTTTTATCGAACGATTTATTGGTTCTTTCAACCGTGAGGCTTTAGTTTTTTATGATAAATCTACTCTTACTCTCGATAAAGTCCACAAAATCACTAAAGATTATGTAAATTATTACAATAATCATCGTCCTCATCAAGGCATTGGCAATATTACTATTCCTCAATACAAAAAAGTCTTACAAGGACAACACTTTACATATAAGACTAACAACCATTTCAAACATGAAATTACTAATCCTTTTGAAAACTTGCAAAAAAAACAGTTTCTTGATGGGTATATTAACCATTATTATCTGCCACATCATAACACTGATTTACACCAATTTTCACAGATTAACACAAATTACGCATGATTATATAATCCGTGCTAATCTGTGTTATGTTCTTTGACATATCTATTATACTCTATTCTTATAAAATATATAGGAGAAATTTATCTTTTTCATTTCTTAAATCCAATTTTTTATAATAATTTACTTTATTCCTATCGTTTTTATTCTTTTCTACTCCATTTATCTATATATTTTAGGTTTTAGAGTCTAAAAATTTTGGTTCAAAACTTCTTTACTCACCTATTTTTTTGGTGTATTAGTTTTTACACAGGACAATAAAATTTTAATATTTTTTCTATTTCCTCTTGATTTAAAAGAAAATCAATATTATAATTAACACAGATGGACACAAATTATTGGAAAGGTTACATTGATTTTGCTGATTGATAATATAAAGAAAGCATAATCCGTGACAATCTTTTTTAATCTGTGTCAATATTTTAATCCATGTTAAATCCTTTTTATAGTAGGTATTATGAAAAAAATATTAAAAACGTACCGAAAATTCATCTTTTCAATAATTTTTTCTATTCTTGTAATATTTTCTGTTTTAATTTTCTTAGGTCTTGGACTTTCAGAAATATTTGAAAATAAACTTTTAGATTTTCGTTTTAAATATTTCAACCAACAGAAAACACCTTCTCAAGACATTATATTTATAGATATTAGTGAAGAATCTTTAAAAAAACTTTCTCCACAACTTGGAGGCTGGCCATGGCCTCGAGGTTTTATTGCAAAAAAAATTGTTGAATATGTAATGATGGGTAAGCCTTCTGTTTTCTTATTTGATATTTTATATCCAGAATATTCACCTAAAACTCCAGATGTTGAAGTGCCAGACGATGATTTAATTATGGTAGAAACTAGTTTTTTTTACCCAAATGTAAGCCATGCAGCTTTGTTTGATTATATCGAAAACGAAAAACCATATACTCCAGAAGAAATTAAAAATAATTTTAAGATAAATTTAGATGATAAAAAAAGTAAAATAAAATTTGCTGAATATAACACTATTATTTTACCTTATAAAGAATTATTTACAAATGTAGGACAATTACATTCTGTAAATCATAATGAGGACTCGGATGGAATTTCGAGAAGAAATAAACTTATAATAAAATATGATGGTAATTACTACCCTTCCTTAGCATTAGTAGGATTAAAATACCAGCTTGGTGTAGAAAGTTATGAAATAAATAACAAAACTTTGATTTTAAAACAAAAGAATGGTAAACAAAAAAATATTCCTCTAAATGAAAATGGCGAATTTAACATAAATTTTTACCAATCTATACAATCATTCAACAGTATAACAGCAGAAAGTATCTATATATCATCAGATAGGTTAGAAAAAGGTATAAAAAATTTGATTGTCTATCCAGACGAATTTACTAACAAAATTGTAATAATTGGGTCATCTGCCACTGGCTTAAAAGATTTAAAAGTATCTCCTATGGGTAAAAATTTTGCAGGACCTTACCTTCACATGACAGCTATTAGCAACATATTACAAAATCACTATATTACCTATATACCAAAATTTATTACAATTTTAATAGTGATTTTTAGTGTTATTTTTATAGTTTTTTTAACATTATTTCTAAAAAGTAGATATATTAAGAATATAATAGGCATAGGCTACATATTCTTGCATATTATATTAGCAATGCTGGTTTTTAAGTATTATGGAATAGTTTTAGAACTCACAACTACTTTAATTGCGTCATTATTAAGTTATTTTGGCGTTTTGGTATTCTTATCTCTCACTGAAGAATCCGAAAAAAGAAAAATATTTACAACTATGAGTAAATATCTTGCTCCATCAGTAATGAAAGAAGTTTTAGAAAATTACGAAGACTTGATTGGTGAAGTTGGTAAGAAAAAAGAAATTACTGTTTTATTCTCTGATATTAGAGGATTTACGACCATTTCAGAAAGTTATCCCGCTGAAATTGTAGTTAGCGTTTTAAATAGATACCTCGAAAAAATGATAGATATTATTTTTGAATATAATGGTACTTTGGATAAAATCATTGGCGATGCAATTATGGCGTTTTGGGGAGCTCCTACTGATGACTCAAATAGGGATTTACTTGCGGTGCAAACAGGTTTAAAAATGATTAGACAACTAAAGGTTTTAAACAAAGAACTTGAGGCTGACGGTTTACCTCCATTAAAAAACGGTATTGGTCTTAACACTGGTGATATGATTGTTGGAAATATTGGTTCTGCAAAAAGATTGGATTTTACTTTAATCGGTGATAATGTTAATCTTGGCTCAAGGATAGAAGGTTTAACAAAATACTATAAAGTTTCAATCTTAGTTACAGAAACAACTTATAATTATACAAAAGATCAATTTATATACGCTTATGTTGATATTGTTGCAGTAAAAGGTAAAAAAGAAGGTATTAAAATTTATACACCTTTAGCAGAACTCACCAACACAGAAGAAAATATAGAATCTCTCAAAAAAGAAGTTACACAATTTGATAATGCTCATAAATACTATATGCAAAAAGAATTCGACAAAGGACTTTTAGAATTTGACAAACTTTTAACTTTAAATGCTCTTGGCGGTCTGTGCGAAATTTTTAAAAAAAGATGTGAATATTTTATAGAAAACCATCCAGAAGAAAATTGGGATGGAACTTGGAAAATGTTAGATAAATAATATGGATTAAAATTATTTAATGTAGTATATTATAAAATAGAGGGTTGTACGTAAATATCTAATAATTATGAAATTTTAATTTGTATAATCCGCAACAGTTTCAGTTTAATTGATCTGTGTTATATAACTAAGGAGATTGTTATGAAAAAGATTTTTATTTTTTCTATTTTCAGTTTATTAATTTTATTTCCTTCTTTTGCACAAAAAGCTTATGTAATGGCACGAATTTGTCCTGTATTCTCCGATGCAGCAACTTCTTCACAAAAACTTGGACTTTTAACTCATAGTGAAGAATTAACAATACTTGAAACAAAAAATGATTGGTTAAAAATCAAAACACCAAAATTTGAAGGCTATGTCCAAAAAATCTTTATTGGTGATTCTCCATCTGATAAATTTAAAAGCAATGCAGATAATTTAAAAGATTTATCTTCTTTAGAAGCAAGGAAAAGGTCTTCTTATTATTCGTCCTCTGCTGCTGCTATTAGAGGGCTTTCTTCTGAAAATATAAGAGATAGAGAAAATTTATCATTTAAAAACTATGATTTTGAAAGTATTAACTGGTTAACTAAAAATTTTTCTTATACGGATGAAGAAATTATAAAATTTGCTGAAAAAGAAATACTGGGGTTATAAAATTTTATGAAAAAAATTATTATTAAAAGTTTCTTATCGATTTTGCTTGTTTTACTTGTTTTTTCTTGTAAAACGATGGAGCAATTAAAAGAACAAAGAAGACTCGATCTTGAAAGAGAAAAAACTTTAAAAGAAATAGAAGTTGGACAAGCTGTTTTTGCAAAAATTGCAGGTAAATATGGTATTTTAAAAAATCAAGAAGCAACAGAATACTTAAATAAATTTGGAAAAAGCCTTGCATTTTATACTGAAAGACAAGATATTGAATATTTTTTTGCAATTTTAAACACAGAACAGATAAATGCGTACTCTTTACCAGGTGGATATATTTTAATATCTCTAGGAGCATTAAAACAAGTTAAAAATCCCGGTGCTTTGGCAGGTATTATCGCTCATGAACTTGGGCATATAAATAAAAAACAT
The DNA here is from genome assembly GCA_001829125.1 of Spirochaetes bacterium GWB1_27_13. Lineage (GTDB taxonomy): Bacteria > Spirochaetota > GWE2-31-10 > GWE2-31-10 > MWDO01 > GWC1-27-15. The sequence goes on from MIAN01000208.1 coordinate 4,769, forward strand.
ATACTAAATAATGTAAAAATTGAAGTTAGATATAACTTTTTTGAACTTTTGGCAAGATTTTTGGCAGGACCAAAACAAATTATAACAAATTTGGCAAATCAAATCTCAGAAAAAGTAGAAGAACAGCTTTTTATAAAAGGTTTTGCTAACACAGACGAATTTGAAGCAGATTTATATGCTATAAACCTTTTACAAGCATTAAATATTGGTAGTAAAAATTATATAGACTATCTAAAAGACCTTCAAAATATAGGAGAGCATAAAAATCTTGAAAACCTCGATGCTACACATCCAAAAATTGAAACAAGAGTTGAAAAACTAATAGAAAAATTAGATAATAATATAAATGACCTAAAAACCACCCAAAATTTTATAAATTTTAAAAAAATAATCGATGAAACAAGGATAGAAAAATGAAAAAATCTCTCTTTTTAATATTTTTTGTATTATTTTCCTATTTTTTATTTTCTGATGAAAGCCATTATATCAATATATTTGTAGGAGATAGAGCAGCTTCTATGGGCGGTGCTTATACAGCAGTAGCAGATGGTCCAGAAGGAGTTTTTTACAATCCTGCAGGTCTTGCTTTTTCATCATCAAGATATTTTTCTCTTTCTGTGAATGCAGTACAGTTTAAGATGTTAAAATATAACAATGTTTTTAAAAAAACTGATGGCACTCCTCTTGATTATACAAGATATTCATTTTCTTTTATACCAAATTTTTTTGGTTTTATACAAAAAGAAAAGCATTTTACATTTGCAATAACAATTACATCTCCTGACAGTGAATTTTATGACCAAAGAGACAATGCTCAAATATATTTTCCCGGAACTAACATAAAAACTAATTTTAATACTAATTTCAACTATACAAATATGCTTTATGAGGGTGGAGTAAGTTTTGCATTTCTTCCACATAAAAGAGTATCTTTAGGTTTTAGTGCTTTAATAAGGTATAGAGACATAAAACTTATTTCTCAAACTACATATAAAAGTGATAGCAGTGAAAAAAGTTATGATATTTATGATTCTGGAAGCATTTTTAATAATGATAGAATAATTGGGTTAAATTCTCAATTTGGAATCCAAATTATGCCAATTGATAAGTTATCAATCGGATATTCTATCTCTGTACCAGTGGATTTTGTTAATATATATTCAAAACAATCCTCAAGATTTACAAAAAGAACAGACCTTTCAAGCGATGGTAAAACATACATTTTGACTCATGATTCTTCTGAAGTAGTCAACAATGAACAAAAAGTTGATTATATTTTTCAGAAAGATAATAATCTTTTTCGACCAATTATAATTAAACAAAGTCTTGGCTTTGCCATTTTTGTTACAAAATCTATACTTATAACAATCGATGGTTTCCTCTACATCCCTATTCAAGACATAAAATACTATAATAATAAAGCTTTTGAGAATCAAAGACTCAACATAATCGGTAATGTTTCAACAGGATTTGAATGCTATGTAACTCCAAATTTCCCTATAAGGCTTGGATTTTTTACAAATTTTTCAAATGCCAAAGAAATTAAAATAACAGGTAAGTATGAGGATGGTAAAAAAATTTCAAATACAGTAAATCAAGAAGATTATATACATTTATTTGGTGGAAGTTTTTCTTTAGGTTACTCATCATCAAATTTATCTATAAATTTTGGCGGTGTTTTCTCTGGTGGAGAAGGATATGCTCAGATAGCTGCTAATTTACAAGAAGTACAAGTTCTTGATGCTTTTTTATTTAATGTGTTTATTTCTGGTGGCTACCAATTTTAGTAGCCTTTTATACCAAAAAGTTTTTAGTTTTTCTTAAAAATAGTTTATTTTTGATAGACAATTATAAAACTTTGTTGTATATTTCTCTATGACTTTTTAATTATATATTTAGGACTATATTGATGTTTGAAGACTGGTATCTATCCGAGTTAATTTCAAAAAAAATAAGAGATATATGGAAATTAACTGATTATTATTTATTAAGATTAATTCATGATATTCTAAAAAAAACAGAAATTGATTTATTTTTAAAAAATCCTATAACAATTAATGATATAATCGAAAAAAAAGGTTATTCTCAAAATGTTTTTTCTTCTCTAAAATGGATGTTTGATAGACTTGTTTTAGACGGATATTTACAAATAAATGATGATAAATACTCTCTCACAAGTAAAGTTATGGAATATGAACTTGATGAAATAAAAAATAAATCTTATAAAGAAGCACCAGATAGTATAGCAGCATTTAATATGCTTAAATTAATGGCTGATAATTACCCAGACTATCTTGCTGGCAAAAAAACTGGTGTTGATATTATTTTCTCTCCAGAAAACATAAATATTACAAATGAATATTATAGTAACAATTTATTTTATAATGTCCATAATATCGCAGGTGCTAAAATTCTTAACTATGATATGGAAGGCAGAAATAATCCAACTGTAATAGAAATTGGAGGAGGATTAGGAGGCGGTACCAAACAATTTTTGTTACAAAGATTAGCCGAAAATAAAAAAATTGATAATTTTAAATATTATTTTACTGATATTGCTAATAAAATGTTAAGAAACACAAGAAAAGACTTACTTTTAATTACACCTAATTTAAGTGCTTTTGATTTTAAAAAACTTGATTTTAATATAAGCTTAAAAGAACAAGATTTTCCAGAAAATTCAGCTGATATAATTTGGGGAGTAAATGCAGCTCATGTTGCTTACGATCTTAAAGTTAGCCTTACCCAATTATATAAAACTTTAAAGCCAGGTGGTTCATTAATAATTTCTGAAACAGTAAGACCAATAGGTAATACTATGATTCAACAAGAATTTATATTAAATACATTACAAGATTACTGGAAAGTAAAACTTGATGATATTAGACCAAGATATGGTTTTATGGACTGGAAATTTTGGATTAATGCTTTAGAAAAAATTGGTTTTAGTAAAGTTGAAACAATTCCAGATATGGAAAAATTAGAAAAAATTTATGATAATTGCTATGTAACTATAATCAGAGGAATTAAATAATATTTCTATCATTTAGAAGGAGAAATTTATGTCTAATAACGAAACAAAAAAACAAAGGTTTATGAATTTTATTGATCAAACTCTTAATAAGAGTTGCGAAAATATACTTAAAATTGTTTCTGGAAAAAATAGTCTTGCCCCACTAACTTTAAAAATAAAAATAAAAGACGTTGGATATTTAAGGTATATAAAATTTGATGGTGATACTTTTACTGTAATTAATCAAAACGCTGATAAAATTGATTGTTCAATGCTTTTTGATAAAGCAAAGACTTTACATCAGATTCTACTAGGAAAAATTTTACCACAAAATATAAGCCTTATAGGTAAATATAATATTTTATTTTTTAATGAAAAATCAAAAATTTTTACTTCTATTTATGGGCATGCAAAAAATAATTATGCAGAAATAATAAAAGGTACGAGATTTACTCTAAAAAATAATGCTTAATGGAGTGCTATTTTGGATAAAAATGCTATATACCCCGGTACTTTTGACCCTCTTACAAATGGACATCTGGATATAATTAAGAGAAGTCTTAAGATATTTGATAAAATAACTGTCCTCTTAGCTTTAAACACGCAAAAAAAGACACTTTTTACTCTTGAAGAAAGAATTAATCAAATAAAAAATGTCTTAATTAGCGAAAATATACAAGATAAAGTTATAGTAGACTGTTTTGATGGTCTTTTAGTCAATTACTGTCGAGAAAATGACATCAATATAATAATAAGAGGATTAAGACCTCTTGTTGATTTTGAATATGAATTTGAAATGGCTATGGCTAATAGAGAATTGAATCATAATATAGAAACAATATTTATATTAACAGACCAAAATTATTTTTATTTAAGAAGTTCATTAATAAAAGATGTTATTAAACTAGGTGGTGATATATCAAATAAAATTCCACCATCTATAAAAGATGAAGTAATAAAAAAAATCAAAACTTTCTAAAAATAATATCAAATATTTTTTTGTTTTTTTAATAAACAGAATGACAACAAATTAGTTTCGGTATATAACTAGAAGGAAATTTTCATGAACCATATAAATAAATGCTTCTTATTGGTTGTGCTGTTTTTTATAATAAATACTTTTTTTTACTCACAAGATTTAACTAATGATACTAAACCTAATGATCCTACAACCGATAGTTTTTTATGGCTCAAGGGTTATCTAAATATTGATGTTTCAGATGACTTATATTATGGAAAACTTGCAAGAAAATATAATATAACAAAAAATTATATAGATATTCTTAAACATAATCAGAAGATTAACTTTCTTGTTGATGAAGTAGACAAATACAATTTTGTAAAAAATACAAATATGCTTATATGGTTTCCTTATATATTTATGCCTTATGGTGGATATTCTTATAGAGGGAATGTATCAAGAGGTGGAGATATTTATAATGGTGGTTTTACACTTGGGTTTTTATATAGAATGGATAATATAAATAACTCAAATATTGCCATTACTTTTGCATCTTCTTACGCTCAGAGAGGAAAGTTTTTTCATCTAATAAATTTAGAACACCCTTCTATTTTGAAAGATAATAGGCTAAAATTAATCCTTACTTTATCTTTTTTTACAACATTTCCACAGTATTCTTCAACAATATACTATAATGATACAACCAATACAGCGTTAAATATATTTAACAAAATTTGGGATAGACTCGAAATAAACTTTACAGAAATAAATGAAACAGGTTTATCCTTTATAGGTGGTGTTGATTATAGAATTCCTAAAATAGAACTTAATTCTACAAGTTCATTAGAATTAACCTACAAATATGATGTAGCAAAAGCCTATTGGGACGGTGAGGCGTGGTCAAGTTCAAAACCTAAAGAAGAATTATTAAATAGGAGTAATTTTTCTTTTAATATTAAACAAGAATTTAGATG
>MIAN01000209.1:0-11718 GCA_001829125.1 Spirochaetes bacterium GWB1_27_13
TTAAAATCTTTGTTTTATTTTTGAAACAAATCTTTTTATTATATTACAATCTGTATCAATAACATCTAATATTTTACTTGCTTCATCAAGAGCTTTTAATGAGATACTCGTTTTATTTGTGTTTTCAAAATCACTTATTTTTATTACTCTGCTATATACTACTTCACCATTCAACCAATTAATTACTGATAACTTAGAAGTATATTTTTCGCTTTCTAAATAAAGATGATAAAAGGAAAGTTCATAATAATTTCTTGTTGCTCCTAATTCAAAATAAAGCTTTAAATCAGACAAAGGATTGTTGAATGTTATACATCTTCTGTTTTCTTTTAATAAATTAATAACTTTTTTATCATAAAATTTTAGCAAATTATTCTCATCATAGCTATTCTTAATTGTATTCATCGCATCACCTATGCAAAGCCCAGCTTCTAAATAAATTAGACTAGAATCAATAAGAAAAACTTTTTTTTGATATTCCGTAATTTTATCTTTTATGCTATTAGGAATCTCTTGTCCAAAAATAACAAATATAAACATTAGAATATAAAATGATACCAACAATTTTTTTCTCATAAATCTCTCTCTATAAAAATAATAATCTAATAACAACTATAATATAACCCACATTTAGAAAAAAACAATAAAAATATAAAAAAATGGTAATCCTTTAGTTTTTGATGGAAGCTTGACTATCTATAAAAAGAGGTAGGTTACATAAACCTACCTCTTATCAACAATTAAATAATTATAATTACAAATTATTAATTTAGACTACCATCATTACAAGGTTCATTATCTTCGTAATTTCTTACCATTTCTGGATGAATTGTATTTGTACAATATGGCATACATTTGTTTTCTTTTATATTAATTTCTTGTAGACTTAAATCTATTGACATAAAATCCCCCTTAAAAAAAATTTTAATATTCTATTTAAATATAATACTAAAAACGATTTTTGACCATTATTTTATTTAACAATCATATAAATAGTGTCTAATTTAAAAATTTTGTAAATTTTAAAATTTTGATATATTTTTTTTAAAAATTTTAGTAAGTTTAATAATTGTAATACTTGATTTTATTGATTAAATAAATTAATATAGCAGAGATTTCTAAGATTATCGTAGATTATATGGAAGTTCTGTGTTAATTTTGTTAATCTGTGTTATAAATTTTAAATTGTAGGAAAATCAAATGGGTTTATTTGGTAAAAAAGAAAATAAAAATGAAGAAAAAGAAAAGGAAAAAGATTTTTACGAAAAATCAAAAAATTTCAAAGAAACTTTAGGACAAAAATTAAGGAAATTATTCGGTGGAAAAACCCTTGATACTAACGCTTTAGAACAAATTGAGGAAACATTAATAACAGCTGATATTGGTCCTGCAATTAGTTATGACCTAATCGAGAAATTAAGAACTAAAAACATTGGTAATATTGAAGATGCTATAATATACCTTAAAAATGAGTTAAAAAATTATATTTTTGATGGAGATATAGGTATAGAAAAAGGTCAATTAAATGTTTTGTTGGTTTTAGGTGTAAATGGCGTTGGTAAAACTACTTCTATTGCAAAAATATCAAATTATTATTTACAAAAAGGCTTTAAAATTTTACTTGCAGCAGGTGACACTTTTAGAGCAGCAGCAGTTGAGCAACTTACTAAATGGTCTCAAAGACTTGATATTCCTATAATAAGACAGCATGATGGTGCTGATCCTGCAAGTGTTGTTTTTGATGCTATTGATTCGGCAAAGGCAAAGGGGGTTGATTTACTTATTATTGATACTGCAGGAAGACTTCATACAAAAGTAAACCTCATGGACGAGTTAAGAAAAATAGAAAAAATCATTAAATCCAAAGGTGACTTTAACAAAAAAAATCTTTTGGTTATCGATGGTACAACTGGGCAAAATGCCTTTATCCAAGCAGAATCTTTTAATAATGCTGTTGGTATTAATGGAATAATGATTACAAAATACGATGCTCTATCAAAAGGTGGAATTGTTTTTACAATTCAAAAAAAACTAAAGATACCGTTTTATTTTATTGGAACCGGTGAAAAAATTGAAAATATTGAAGAATTTAACAAAGACTCATTTATTGAAAAAATTTTTAGTTAGTCTGATAATCTTTTTTGGATTTCAATCTAATTTGCACTCTCAATCAGTGATAGAATATTATCGTTCAAATTCTAATGGGCTTTTATTAGTAAAAATATTACAAGCTCAAACTAAAAGCTTTAAATATGTATCACAAGTTGATAGAACTGGTGATATTATTCTATCAAAAATTCTATTTAAAGAAGGTAAAGAGTCTAAAAAATGGGAATATTCTTATATCGATAAAACATTATCCGAAGAGAAATATTACAAAGAAAAACAAATAAAAGAAGAGTATAAATACGATAATCTTGGTCATAAAATTAGACAAACTGATTATTTAACTAATAATCAAGCATATAAAATAACAGTTTTTAGCTATAATAAAGATGGGCTTGTTGATAAAGAAGAAATAGTAAACTTACTAACAAATCAAGCAACAATAGTAAAATATCGATATGATATAAATTTTAGAATAAAACAGATAGAAAAGAAATATCCAGATGGTAGAATAGTTTATTGGGATGCTATATTCTCACAACGAGGTATTATTATACAAGAATACTATACCCTAAATGATGAGGTTTTTACATTTTTTTATAATGAAAGCGGTCAAGAGTTAAAAGGTGAAGTTAAACAAAAAGCAAAAGATGGCAAAGAAAAAATTAAGATAGAATGGAAAAATTATTATTCTTATGATGGAAAAAAACAACGAAAAGAAGAAACAAATAATCTTATAAACAAACAAACCATAGTTTGGTATAATAAAAATTCAAAAGAAATAAAAGTCGAAACTTATTATAACAATGTAACTTATTCTATTGAAGAATATGATTATAGCGATAAAAATAAAGTAATCTACTATAAACAAATTTTAGATCTCAATTTGACAGAAATTTACTATCTATACGATGAAGAAGAAAATCTTCTTCAAACAAGAATCTATCAAGAAAAAAAACTAAAAAAACATGTAATCTACAATAAAGATGGATCTAGACGAGAAACAATATACTCTGACAACAAAACAAACATAACAATCGAGTATGATAAAGATGGAAAGATGGTGGTGAGATAGAAAAATAGTAATATAAAATGCTATCCCAAAATCAAAATTGAGATAGCAAATAAATTATTAATTATTCCATTTTAAAAATATGTTCTTACAAATAAAAGCCTTGTCGTTTTTTGTCCTGCAATCCCATCAGCAGTTCCAAGCAAAGTCTTTTCTGTATTTTGAAAATTTATGGAAGCATTATAAGAGCCAGTTCCATAATATCCATCAACAGTTATGTTAGATTTTCCATTTTTTGAAGCCCAAATATTATACTTTGATTGAAATGTTTTAATATCATCCCCGTACATTAGAGGAGATGTTACCTTTAGAGTTCTATTCCATGGAGAATAATAAGAATTAATATTTACAAAAATATTAACAAGTTTTTTTATTGTATTAATACCAGCAATTCCATCTGCTACTCCTAATTCAGCCTTATAATAATTTTGAAAAGTCACCGAAGCATTATAAGATGCACTTCCATAATATCCATCAGCAGTAATTGTTGAATAACCATTAGATTGTGCCCAGTTATTATACATTAATTGGAAAAGCATTACATCTTTTCCTTGCATTAATGGGGAAGTTTGTTTTAGAGTTCTATAAAATGGTTTTTCAAATACTTGAATTGTAGTAGTAGTGGTTGTTGTAGTTACAGTCGTAGAATTACTTGTATAATGAATAGGTGTCGGAGTGCTAAATTTTTGACCACTTGCAGGAATTCCAGGTCTTGAGCCGTATGCAGGCAATACAGAACCAGCAAGAGGTGTAATTGTAATTCCAAAACTAGACTTTATTTTAGCTAATACATTTGTTTCATACGCTGCTGTTGCTGTCCATGATATTGAGCTATTACTCCATGTTCTTGGTCCATAAATGTATTCATTAGGATTATTTATATAAGAATATCCATTATAAGCCCATATTGCCAAAAACCAATTTTCCAAAACCTTAGCATCCATATTTCCTATTGGGTTTCTACCAAGAATATACTTCCATTTTCCAAGTATTACTTGAGCCCCAGCTTCGATATTATACTTGTAATCATATTTTAACTTATTTTCGTCAAAAGGAATAGATACAGCATAAGGTGTTACTTGCATAATTCCTATTCCACCATCGCCTGAGATAAGAGGTGTTCCATCACTTTTAAATTGTTTTAAATTTGATTCAGTGAGTCCAATGGCATATAAAACCTCGCAAGGTATATTATATTTTACACCGATTGTCTTCATTTCATTTAGAATTTCAGTTGTGGTTGGATTTACATTTATAGCTCTTGGGTAATTTATATCAGGATATGACGATAAACTAAATTCTTTTGCAATTTGAGACTCTATTTCTTCAAGAGCCTTTACATCTTCAACAGGAACAGTAAGTGATAAATCAAACTCTTTTTCTATTTTAGAATCTTCTTTAACTGTTAATATATCAGGTTGAGAACATGAAGATAAAATAAAACTAATAATAATAAAAGCGGATAACAAATAAAATTTAATCGACTTTTTTAACATAAACTTCTCCTTCATTTTTTTAATATTTATGAACAATCCAAATACATTTGGATATGTTTTATAATTTGAACAATTTTAGCATAACTAATCCTTAATCGTTCAAATTGTCATTATATACCCAAAATGTTTAAACTTTGTCACAAATCATAAAAACTAATCACTTTAATTCAAATAATTGTGTAATTTAAATCTGTGTTATACATGAGCTTGTAATTGCTATTGAACAGATTCTTTAATAGAAATATTTTTTTCCTCCTTTCCTTAACTAATTTAATTACTGATAATTATTTGTTTTTTATACTCAATTAATTATAAATTAAGAATATAATTAATGTAAAAATTTGTAAATAATAAAATAATATAAATTTTACAAAAATTTTAAAATTTATCCTTTATGTTAAAATATACTCAAAGAATTTCATACCCTCTATTAACGAATTTTAACGATATATACCTAAACGCTTCTAAAGATCAATTAGAACAATTGGTTTAGCCTTGAGTTATCCTTAGTTTTCAAAAAATGGGATTTTTAACAGAAAGAAGACGAAGAGAAGATATGGAGTTTTACGAAAATTTAATTAAAATTATCATTTTTTATTGCCTCTTCTTTGTGCTAAGATTTCCAAGTAAATTTGTGTAACTGTGTCTTCTGGAAAATCCTCAAGGCATTTTTTAAATAATATTTCTGCATCCTCTTTTTTGTCAAATAAAAATTGAGATACTGCTTCTTTAAAAAGGTCTTGAGTTTTTAGTTTTTTTTGTAAAATTTCTTCATTATCTGCATTAAAAACTTCAAAAATAGGAATTCGCTCAGATTTTCCTTTTACTGTAACAATATCTATCATTCTCATATGATAAGCAGGTTGGTTTTTTAGTTGTGAAAATGTATAAAGGCTTATTAGTAGAGGTGTCTTATATTTTTTTGTTAAACCTTCTATTCTTGAAGCAAGGTTTACAGAATCTCCAATTACAGTACCATCCATCCTATTTTTACCACCGATTGTACCAATCATAACGCTACCTGTATTTAGTCCAATACCAATTTCGATTGGAGAAAATCCTTTTTTTGCTCTATATTGATTATAAACTTTAAGTTCTTTTAACATAGCAATAGAAGCATTCAACGCATCGTCTGGTTGATTTGTAAACAACGCCATAATTGCATCACCTATATATTTATCAATAAATCCATTATTTTTGTTTATAATTGGCTCCATTCTTTTTAGGTAAGAATTAATAAACTTAAAGTTATCATCAGGATACATTTTTTCAGAAAGTGTGGTAAAATCTCTAATATCTGAAAATAAAATTGTCATTTCTTTTACAGCATTATCTCCATAATTAACCTCAAGAATACTTTTTTTACTAAGTAAGTCTATTAGCTCATGTGGAACGAATTTACTGTATGCTTTTGTTAATTTTACTTGATTTTCAAAAAGACGGGCATTATTGATAGAAATAGCAGCCTGTGTAGAAATCAGTCTTAAAATATCAAGTCTATTTTTTGTAAAAGCATTGTTAGAAATTTTATTTTCAAGGTATAAAATGCCAATTGTCTTACCCTGCAAAATTAAAGGTACGCAAAGAACAGAGCGTGGATTATTATATATCACATAATTAGATTTTTGAAATTTTTCGTCTTTAAAAACATCGTTAATTAGAAGGTTTTCTTTAGTTCTAATAACATAATTAATTATTGATATAGGAAAAAGATTTTCATCTGCATCTTTTAGAGGAATTGGCTCTAAAAGATCACCAACATAAATTACTGCAATTAAATTTCCAAATTGATCAAACATAGGCTTATATGCTGTGATATGAGAATAATTAACAACATAGGCTCGACCTATAAAAGATTCTCCTGAAATTATAGTTTTATAAACTGCAGAATCTTTTGGTATATAAGTACAAATTGCCCTACCTCCACCTTCTTTTTTGACAGTAGTCGAAATTCTAAGAAGTCCTTCTTCAATAATTTGGAATATAGTTACAGTTCCACCGATTATACCTGCAATATTATCAACTATTTCAAAATTATTAAAAATTATTTTACCATCAATTATCATTGTTTTTATAGAAGTACTATTTTTTTCATTTGTTACCTGATTTTCAATATCTACTTTTATTAGATTATGCTCATCAATAAAAATTTTATCTTTTATATAACTTTCTGCAATTGTTAATTTTTTGGTCAACTCTTCTTGCTGCTCTGTTGTAATTTTACCTTCAATAAACCATTCTCCATCTTTTTCGAGAAGAAAAAAACCTTTTTGAGCACCTGCGACTTGCATTGTTATAGTCATAATTCGAGTAAGAAGTTCATCAATAAAAATTTCTGATGCTATTGTTTGAGATGCTTTAATTATAGCGTCAATATCAAAAGTTTCTGTATCGCTTGTCTCCTTCCTCGAAATAGAAACAGAAATATCAGTACTTTCTTTACCAGCAACATTTCTTGTAAGAAGACTAAAAAATTGTGGGTATCGTTCTTCTATATTTTTAATTTTTGTTAATGCTCCCCATTTTAGATAACAATAATATGCTTCTTGTAGATAAGTATATGCAATTTTAGTTAAACTCTTAGAAAAATAATATTTTGCGGTTATTTCATTGCAAATTGCCTCAAAATTAAGAAATTCTGTTGCTTTACAGTTTTTTATAGCCTCATCGTAGAGTTTCATTGCCTGAGAATCTTTTTTATTAATACGAGCAAACTCTGCTTGAAGTAACAGATATAAATGTAAAAAATTATCTTGACAAAACTTAGACCATTTTTTAAATTTATCTAATATTTGTTTTATTTTTTTGAAATATTTTCTTTGAATATCTTCTGATTTTTTATGATAAACTTGTGTCAAAGCAATTCCATAAATAAAATAAAATAGTGGAACCATTATTATTCCCATTAAACCTTCAGAAATATCTAATTCTTTTTCTTCTGATAACTTAAGAACACTTTCAAAATCATTAAATACAAAATATAAAAATATTTTAGCAACATAATACTGTGCTGAAATAACCATAATTTTATTTTTTTCGATTATAGGAATAACGCTGTCTTCATCAAAAAATTTACCACTCAATTTTAATTTATCTGTGGTATCTTCAGATAAATTTGAAATTAATTGTATCCAAATATAAGATAGTATGGAAATTTCTTGATTTATTTTTCTCAATTGCTTATGAGTATTCTTAAATTCAAAGATTGATTCTTGTAAGGTTTTACTATTAAAAAAATTAAAAAAAGTATTCACAGATAAACTGTTAGAAATAAACTCTAAATCTCCAGATTCACAAGAAAGTTTATATCCCTCATTAAGATAAGGATAAATAAACTTTGTGTGTTCTTTCCAAAAATTGATAAACATTGTACGTAATACTAATATTTTTGCCTTTATGTTATTAAGACCAAATTTATCAATAAGTTTTAAAGCAAAAGTTGCATATTTATAGCCGTTTTCTATATCAGAAAGACCACAAAGCACACTACCATAAAAGGCAAAAGCAAGAGCAGTAAGAGGTGAAATTCCTTTTTTAATAGAATGATTAATAATTTTTAATATTAGTAAAAAAGAAAATTTGCTATCAACAATATACATAGCACTTACAGACCTTGATAAAATTTCAAGCATAGCAATATCAACGGGGTCTGATAATTTATTAAGATTTTCTATTTTTTCAATGTTGATTTTGTAAAGATTAATTTTAGTTTTTATTAATTCTTTTATAATAAGAAATTTTGTTACCTTTTTTGGGAATTTCATATTAAAAAGTTCCAATGATTTATATAAAATTTCTTTTATTTTATCAAATTTACCAATAGAATGATAATAATCTATTTTTAATTGAAAAATTCGACTTTTTTCAACTAAAGTATTTGCTTTTGATAAAACTAATTCAAAATCTTTTTCTGCTTCCAAATAATTTATAGTTAAATAATTTGCCTCTGCTCTTTCTGTAAATAAATCTATTACAAAATCATGATTTGCTTCCCAACAATCATCAGGTAAAAGACTTATAGCTTTTGAAAAGAAGTTTAATGCACCATCAAAAGCACCTTGAGATTTTGCCATTTTACCAGTTTTAACATTAAGCTTTATAAGAATATTTCTATCTTCATCTGTAATTACATCTTTTGAGGCATTAAACTGATTTACAAGATCAAAAAGTTCTTCTTCGTTATTTGTTTTTTCAAATTCTTCCAAAAGAAGTTTTGCTATTTTGTAGTGATTTTGTTTTGCTTCATTGGTATCAAGTAAAGAATAAATCGTTTCCCTAATTTTATTATTTAAAAAAGCAAAATTATTTTCAAGTTTTATAATTATTCTTTCATTGATAATTTCATTTAATATATGTTCAATTTCTCCAATATTTTTTTGTAACAATATAGAAAGTAGTTCTATTTTAAAATTATTTCCTATACAACTTGCGAGTTTTAGTACAATAAGATAATCGGGTTGAATTTTTTTAATATTATTTAAAATTATATCAATAACATTATCAGTAAATTTAGTATCTTTTCCTTTTTCAAAATCAATATTCCAACCTTCTTTAAAATATATGATTTCATTTTGATATAAAGATTTCAAAAATTCTTTTATAAAAAAAGGATTACCATCGGTCTTTAATTTAATGATCTCTGAAAAATTACTCAAATTTTCTTTTGGTATATGAAAAGAATCTTTTAGTAAGTCCAAAATACTTTCTGTATCCAAATTTGAAACTTTAATTTTTTTTATATGCTCATTATTTTCTATTTTTGGGTTAGATATAAACTTAATAAAACACTCATTTACTTCTTCTTTGTCTTCCTTATAAGATGCAACAAATAAAAAATTATCTAAATTTATATCCAATATTAAACTTTCAATTAATTTGAGAGAAGAATCACAAGCCCATTGCAAATCGTCTATAAATAACACTAAAGGGCTATCTTTTGTAGGAAAAACAGCCAAAAAATTATCAAAGACAAGGTTAAATCTATTTTGATTCTCACTTGGAGTTAATTCTTCAACATCTGGTTGATGACCAATTATTAATTCTAACTCCGGTATAATATTAGTAAGTACTTTACCGCTATTTCCTACACTATTTAGAATATTTTTCCTTATTTCAGACAATTTATGTTCATTCTCCATTAAAACTTGTTTAATAAGTTCTTTTATTGATTGAATAATTCCAAAATAAGGAATTTTTGTATATTTATCAAATTTTCCACTGATAAAAAAACCAAGTTTTGAAATAATAGGTTTAAAAATTTCTTCAATTAAAGAAGTTTTACCACACCCTGATTCACCAGATATAAATATTATTCTTTTTCCACCCAAAGAAATATCAGTAAAACTTTTCATAAGTTCTTTTATTTCTTTGTCCCTACCATAAATTCTTTCTGAAATTAAAAATTTATCAGACATATCGTTTTTAGCAATTTGAAAATCTTCTATTTTGCCATTCACAACAAATTGTCTAAGACATTCTTCTAAATCGTTTTTTAAGCCAGTGGCACTTTGATACCTCTCTTCTGGAGTTTTGGCAATGAGTTTTAAAATTATTTTTGATAAAGGAAGAGGTATATCAGGATTTACGATATGCGGAGGAGGTGGTATTTTTGCAAGATGACCATAAATAACCTCCATTGGCTCTTTTGCTTCAAAAGGAGTTTTTTTTGTAAACATTTTGTAGAATGTTATACCCAAAGAGTAAAAATCACTTCTATAATCAATCAATCGATTCATTCTACCAGTTTGTTCTGGCGATATATAAGTTAAAGTTCCTTCAAATTTTTCTGGATTTATCACATCTAAAGTTTCTTTTGACACTAAAGAAGAAATGCTAAAATCAATCAATCTTATCTGATTTGTGCTAAGATTTAGTATTATATTTGAAGGTTTAATATCTTTGTGAATTATATTCTTTTTATGCAAATTATTGAGTATTTCTGAAAGATTTATGGCAATTTTTAGAAATAATATAAAATTAATTTCTTCATCTTTTATTACCTCTGATAAGGTTTTACCTTTTATATCTTCCATTACAATGGCTAAAGTAGTTTTATAATTAATCAAATCATATACTTTTATCACTCCATCGATAGAACCTGCATATTTTGTTATTTCATATTCTTTTTTTATTCGTTCAAACACATTTTCTTTTTGAGAATCATTTTTAAAAATTTTAATTAAGACAGAAAGATTATCCTCTTTTCTACTTGCCTTATAAATTATATTTTGAGAATTTTCATAAACTTTTTCTTCTATATTATAATCAGATATTAGCCCCATATTAATAATTCCTTCCCCATACATCCATTAAACGCCATAATAAAAAGTAAAGTATATAGTTAATTATAATATAAAAATAATAATTCTGGGAAAAAAAAATAAAGATTTGATAGAAAATATGTAGAAAAATGAAAAGCTTATAAAATACCAATTATAACAATGGGCTTATGCCCATTGTTATCAAGAACAGAGAAAGAATTTATTTACTGTTTAGAATTTTTTTAGGATAGTTAATCGATGTTCATATACGCCAATTTGTATTAACATTATATGTTATATTTTTCAATTAAATCTTGTAAAATTTTTACAGATTGTTCTGATGGTTCGCAAAGTGGAAGTCTGTAAACCGACTTTAACTTACCTTTTAAGGCAAGGATTTTTTTTACAGGAATTGGGTTTGTTTCAATAAAAAGTTTTGTAAAAAGTTCATCGAGTTTATAGTGTTCTTCTCTCATTGCAACAAAATCATTCTTTAAACCAAGATTAACAAAATTAACAATTCTTTTTGGAATAACATTAGATGCAACAGATACAACTCCATGACCACCTGAAGCCATAAGCAAAAAAGTAAGTTTGTCATCTCCACTCAAAACAGAAAAATGCTTTGGGGCAAGTTTTATTACATCCATAATTTGTGCGATAGAGCCAGACCCTTCTTTAACACCAATAATATTTTTTATTTTTGTGAGTTCAATAAGTGTTTGTGTTTCAAGGTTTATAGAAGTACGTCCCTGAATATTATATAGAACTATTGGAATATCAC
>MIAN01000209.1:11739-12783 GCA_001829125.1 Spirochaetes bacterium GWB1_27_13
CACAAGCATCTGCAATTGCTTTAAAATGTTCATAAAGCCCTTTTTGAGTTGGTTTATTATAATAAGGTACTATTTGTAAAGAAGAAGTTACACCTGCTTTTTTTGCATGCTTTGTAAGTTCAATTGCTTCTCTTGTAGAATTTGAGCCTGTGCCAGCCATAACTTCACATCTACCTTTAACTTGATCAACTGCTATTTCTATTACTCTATTATGTTCATTTTCAAAATCTAAAGTAGGAGATTCTCCAGTTGTACCGCAAGGAACAATTCCTGTAACCCCTGCTTTTATTTGTTCTTCTATTAAATTACGAAAAGTTTCTTCATCAAGACTGCCATCAAGTTTAAACGGAGTTACTATTGCAGTATAAACACCTTTTAACATTGTTTCTCCTTAATATTTTATTTCTTATTCAAAGTGTTTCATAATTATATTTTTTTTAATAATTGTCAATTATTTATAAATAAAATTCAAATAAATTTTTATTATTAATAGCAAAAATTAGAGATTTTTTAATAATAACTGGAAATTACGTACTTATTGTACTAAATAGAGATATGTTATAATAATAATTATAATTTATTATATAATAACAAGTTATTTGAATTTAGTTAATACCTTTAGGATATTGGTAAAAAATAGATTTTGCTCTGTCCCTTTGGGACAGACATTTTTTTATAGATTTTTTTTAATATACTAATTTATTCTTATACCAACTATTAACCATTTTTAATGATACATATTATTTTTTTAAACGCGAATAACACGAATAATTTGAGAAAACTTTAATAAAAAAACTGATTTTTGGTCTGTCCCAAAGGGACGGAACAAGGGACAGAGCATTTTTTTCACTCACCAACTTTTACTCCAAATTTTACAAAAAATATCAACATTTTTCCCAAAATTTGTAATAAATTCACAAAAAAACTCCTTTAATTATTATAGAGAGTATATTAAGAAAGGAAATTTTTATGAGAAAACCAAGAAAACTAAAACCAAATGCAACCTATCATATCACAGCAACAATCAACAAAGAGGAAAAAATT
>MIAN01000210.1 GCA_001829125.1 Spirochaetes bacterium GWB1_27_13
AACACCTCTTTTTTAAGAAGGAAATAATACAATGAAATTTAAAAAAAATCAATACTTTTTTTGATTTTATAAGATAGATTTTTCAAATTGCCACACATTTAATTTGTATAATTAGTTGATATTAAACTAATTAGCCTTTATAATCTTTAAAAAACTAAAAACTTATCAGTATATTTAAAACAGGGATGTAATTTTTATTATTTATAAAATATAGTTAAATTGTTTGAAACAAGGAATTCTTTTTTGAATTTTTTACTGTAAATTTTATCATTCTTTAATTTTCCCTTTACTAAAATTAGGTATATATTGAGAAATTTATTTTATTCTTTAAAAAAATAATTAAAATTGCATTTTGAGAATAGATATTAAAACATGCAAATTAAACTTGACAATTTAATTTAAAATGTTAAATATGTATAACAAAAAGTATTTGACTAAATTATTTTTATTACATAAAATAAAAAAATATTCTAATTTTAAAGTAAAGAAATATGGGACATATAAGAGATTATGATTATTCACTTTTAGAAGAAGTAATTTTTTTAAAAGAAGAAGAAACAAACCAAATAATTAATTTTAAAGATTTATTTCAAAATGGTAATCCTATTTTAGTAGAAATTGGTTGTGGAAATGGTCATTTTATAATTGATAAGGCTTTGAAAAATACTGATAAAAATTTTATTGGGATTGATATAAAACAAGATAGGCTTGTTAGATGCAGAGAAAAAGAAACAAAAAATTCGTTAAAAAATCTCAAATGGATTTGTGGAGATGCTTTTTTTGTTATTAGAGATTTATTTGAAGATAATTCGATTGATACGATTTATATGACATTCCCTGACCCGTGGCCTAAAAGAAGGCATCATAAAAATAGACTTTTTAAGAAAGAATTTGTTGATGTTTTTTATACTAAATTAATTCAAAACGGTCTTTTTATATTTGTTACTGACCATAAAGAATATTTTGACAAAAGTTTCGATGTTATTAAAAATGACAAAAGATTTATTGTTAATGCGAATGATATAGATGATGAGTTTTCTATTTCTCTTTTTGGTTATAAATGGAGAAGTGAAAACAGAGATTTTAATATTTTTATTCTAAAAAAATCCACTTAGAACTAATATAGAAAAATATTATATTAATTAATAAAAAAGTTTGAAAAATTTCATTTTGGTATTATATTTTATAATATGGAATATTTAGGAAATGTATAATGGATATTATAATAAAAACTAATTATGAAGAACAAACAATTAAAACTTTATTTCTGCAAGCCCTCATAAAAACTAAATCTGATTATTATATAGAAGATGACTCTGAACAAATCTATTTTAATAATGAAAAGGTTATTATAGAAACAATCCAAAGTGGTGAATCAATTTCTTAAAATTCTCAAAATTCTCTTTTCTTGTAATATCTTTTTGACAATTTTAATCTAATAGAATATAATGGAAGACAAACTCGGGAAAAAAAATTAGGAAGGTATAATAATGTTATTAGAAGTAAAAGAAAAAAAATTATTTATTGGAGACAAAGAAGTTTCCATAAAAGTAGGAGAATATGCACTTCAGGCTAATGGAAGTATTATTCTACAATGTGGTGAAACATTAGTTCAAGCAATTGCATGTATGGGTGGAGATAATCCCGATTTGGATTTTTTTCCATTGACTGTTGAGTATAATGAAAATCTTTATGCAGGTGGTATTATAAAATCTCATAAATTTTCAAAAAGAGAAGGAAGACCTTCTGATGAAGCGATTTTAAAAGCAAGAATTATAGATAGATCAATTAGACCTATGTTTCCAAAGGATTTTAGGAGAGAAGTTCAAGTTATTATTAACATTTTATCAAGTGATAAGAAAAATCCTCACGATGTGTTAGGTCTTACTGCTGCAATAGCGGCTTTGGCTGTGAGTGATATTCCATTTGATTGTCATATTGGCGGAATAAGATTGAGTAAAATTGATGGTAAAATTGTTGTGAACCCAACTTATTTAGAAGCCGATAAGCAAGATTTTGAACTTGTGTTAGCAGGAAACGAAAATAAAATCGTTATGATAGAATGTGCTGCCGAATGCGTTGCTGATGCAGAGATAGAAGAAGGTTTTGCACAATCATTCTCACATCTTGGTGTTATTGCTAAATTTATGGATGAATTACAAGCAGAATGTGGAAAACCAAAACTTACATTCTCAGTAAAAGAAATTTCTGAAGAAATATATAATAGAGTTAAAGATTTGGCTCTAACAAAGATTGAAGAATTTTATGTTGGACTTGCAAATAAAACTATTAAAAGAAGAGAATTTGATAAAGTTGTAAATGAGGCTATTTTAGCAACATTCACAGAAGAAGAATTAAAAGAAAAATATCCAAAAAAAGATATTATTGAAACAATTGATAAAATATTCAAAAAATTTCTTAGAGAAAACATTCTTAAAAACAAAAGAAGAGTTGATGGTAGAGGTCTCGAGGAAGTAAGAGAAATCCAAATTAATATAAATCCAATACCAAGAGTTCATGGAAGCTCTATGTTTATGAGAGGTGAGACTCAAGTTTTAAATATTCTAACTTTGGGAGCACCTGGTAATGAACAATTAGCAGAATCAATCGAAGGTGAAACTATAAAAAGATATATCCACCATTACAATGCTCCTCCTTATTCTGTTGGTGAAGTTGGTAGATATGGTGGTACTGGCAGAAGAGAAATAGGACATGGAGCTTTAGCAGAAAAGGCTTTAAGACCAGTAGTTCCTCCACAAAGTGTTTTCCCTTATGTAATGAGAGTCGTTTCTGAAGTTATGGGACAAAATGGGTCTTCTTCTATGGCATCGACTTGTGCATCTACAGTATCTTTGATGGCTGGTGGCGTTCCGATTAAAGAACCTGTTGCTGGTATATCAATTGGTTTGATTACTGCTGAAAATGAGAATGAGTTTATTACTTTGACTGATATTATGGGGTTTGAAGATTTTGGCGGCGATATGGACTTTAAAGTTGCTGGTACAAAAGAAACAATCACTGCAATACAAATGGATACAAAGATAAAAGGTTTGACTTTTGAAATAATCAAACAATCACTTAAACAAGCAAAAGAAGCAAGAAATAAGATTTTAAACATAATGCTTTCTGTTATAGATAAACCAATGGCTGACATATCAGTTCATGCACCAAGGATCGAGTCTATTCAAATACCTAGTGATACTATTGGTAAGGTTGTTGGGCAAGGCGGAAAGGTTATCAGACAAATTTCATCTGACTATAATGTAGAAATTTCTATTGATGAAAGCGGAATGGTAAGCATTTCTGGTTTAGACAAAGCAAATATAGACAGAGTTAAAAAAATTGTTAAAGGAATAGTATCTGACCCAGTTGTTGGTGAAATCTATCCTGGAAAAATTGTAAGAATTACGGATTTTGGTGCTTTTGTTGAAATCTTTCCTGGAAAAGAAGGACTTTTACATATTTCTAAAATATCAAAAGAACATGTTAATAAAGTTAGCGATATTTTATCACTAAATCAAATAGTTGATGTAAAACTTATGGAAATCGATTATCAAGGAAGACTTAATTTTTCTATGATACTTGATGAAGAAGCTAAAGAAAGAAAAGAAGTTTCTTCAAGACCACCTTTTGATAAAAGAAGAAGATAATTTTTAATTAAATAATTAATAGAGATAGGTTTATAGCCTATCTCTATTTTTTTTATATAGGAGAATCAATAATGGAATCTATTATTCAAGATATTATTAATTCTATTGAAAATGGATGTATTTTTGATAGTCATACTGTTATTTCTATTTTAATAGAGAAATATTCAAATGAATATCTAAATTTTGCATCTCAATTCTTAAATACAGAAAATATAACAAATATAACTCATTCGAGAATCTCAAAGATTATCGATCAATTTGATGGGACTCTAATAATAAGACAGCAAAACCAATCTTTTTCAAAAAATATACATAATAGATATACTAAATGTGCTTGTTGGATAAAAAATTAATACAAAAAAATACTATAAAAATTTAAAATTTTACAAAAACTATTAGAAGGTCTGTCCCGGAGGGACGGACTTATGATCTATAATCCACTGATTATTTTAAAACGATTATCTTAAAAAAGTTCATTCTCAATTTTTATTTTTCACAAATTCTTATGAATACTATTCTTAAAATTTAATATAAATTTATTTCTATTTTAAAACAAAATACTATAATTTTGAATCTAAAATATCTTGAGTTTTTTAAATTTTGTGGTATAATAGAGTAGATATTGACTTATATTTAATAAATGGAAGGAATATTTTAATGAAAAGAGTTGTTTTTCTTTTATTATCTTTTATTTCTGTGCTAATTTATGCAGAAGAAGATAATTTCATAAGTGATATTTATGAAAAATATGGAAAGGGCGTTGTTTATATAGAACAATCTCTATATTTTGATGCAGCGAATGTTAAAAATAAAGAAATTTTTAAATCTATTGAGAAAGAATATAAAGTAGATATTCTTAATACTTATATTACTTTGGGTAGTGGTACTGGATTTATAATTAGCTCAGATGGTTATTTTGTTACTAATCATCATGTTATTGATACAACTGATCTAGATAAAATTAAAGAAAATTTTATAAAAAATATTAAAAAAGATTTTATAGATAAAATTCCTGAAAATATCTTACCTAATGATGATTATGATAATGTTGTTGAAGATTTTAGAAAACTAATAAAATATTCAGAATTATATTATAGGGTTTTGGTTGATAATAAAGATATATATTTTTCAAAATTAGTTAAATCTGATAAAGAACTTGATATTGCTTTATTAAAAATGGAAGATGGTCAAAACTTGGTTTCATTACCGATAGGGGATTCTGAGAAGTTAAAGGTTGGCAATACTGTAATAGCAATTGGTTATCCAATACCAAGTTCGTTATTTCAAGTTGTTAAAGATTTTACATCAACTGTAACATCTGGTTTTATATCTTCATTAAGAACAGACAATCTTGGGATACAACATACAGCTTCTATAAATCCTGGTAACTCGGGAGGTCCTTTATTCTCAAAAAGCGGCGAGGTTATTGGTATAAATACTGCTGGGATGACAAATGCTAATGATATGTATTTTTCGATTACTTCAAGAAAACTTATTAAATGGTTAAGTTTTATAGATATGGAATTTCTTGTTGAAAAAAATAAAAAAGATGCAAGTGGACTTGGGAATGTTTATAAAGTGAATGAAAAAGGTTTTTTGGAAATGCCAGAAAATATTTTAGTTGAGATGAAAGCTGGTTATAAAATTTATGTGGATAACAATCTTTTAGGAGAAACTCCTTTTTTGGTAAAAGCAATAAAAAGCGGTGAGCATACATTAAGAATTGAGTCAGATAATGAATTTGTTTCACAAAAAATTTTAGTTATCAAAGGAAATCAAGACACTTTCACGTATTCTCCTAAAATGGCTAAGTATAAAGCACAATTATACATTTCTACAAAACCAGATAAAGCAGAAATATATTTAAACGGTAAATCTTATGGCAAATCTCCACAAATGATAAAAGAACTCGATGTTGGTACTTATAAAATTGAACTAGTTATGGGTGATGAATATTTTCCTTTAAAAGATGAGGTAATCTTAAAAAAGAATGATTTATTAAAAAAAGAATATTCACTTCCAAAAGGATATGTAATTAAATTTTCTCAAGAATTACCAGAAGATTCGATTATAACTCTAAAAAAAGCTGATGTAAATTATGAATATAAAAAAGGTGAAAAAAAATATCTTGAGAATGGCGAATGGAACGTTACAATTAATAGTAAAATTATTGAAACTATAAATTTAGTTGTAAAAATAGATAATAATGATGCAACTGTTGAAAATATTGACTTTAAATATAAAGATAGTGAAGTTGAATTTGTTGGTTTGAAAAAAGATAGTATAATTTTACTTGATGGAAAAGACATTACAAAAAATCTAAAAAATAATACTATTTTTGTAAAGGCTGGAAAGTATAAGATTATGATTAAAACATCTGGATATAAATTAATCGAAAAAGAAATTGAAATTCACCAAGCTATAAAAAAAGTTTTTAATGTTAAATATACTTCAAATAGTGAAATATTATTTAAATCAACTTATGCGTCAGTTGGCGTTGGACTTGTTGTACCTAGTACAATTTTTATGCTTGCTGGGATTCCTTTATTAGCATATTCGCTTTCTGATTATTACGTAAATAAAAGGTATGATATTTATAAATATGCTAATTATGATGGATATATAAAACAAATGGCTTTAACATTTGGTTTATTTGGTGCTGGTGTAGGGCTTGCCTCTTTGGGGCTAATTATGATGGCTATATCAATACCTATGTTTAATATAAAGAAAAAAGATGGTAAAGATAATAAAAAAACTAAGGTTAGTTTAGAAATAAATTGTTTTACTGACCTGTATTTTGCTTGTAAAATAAATATTTAAAATAAAGGAGCTTCTATGAGAAAGATATTTTTATTATTTTCGTTATTTCTTGTGTTGGGTTTGGGATGTGCTCAATTTACTTTTTTAGATCAAACCCAATTTGAACAAGAAAAAGCCAAACCATCATTTACTTTAACATATAATGGAACAGAAATTACTCAAGATGCAAGTGTTGATCTTGGTATAATTTCTGTTGGTGTTCCTAAAAATTATACTTTTACTGTTGAAAATAAAGCAACGATACCAATAACAGTATCATTTAATAATAATTTGTACAATCAAACATTTGTTGTTAAAGTTCCTAGTATAAAAATAGAGGCAGGTAAATCAGAAAATATTGTGATTTACTATAATCCTGTAGAAACTGGTGTTGATTCAATGATAGTTAAATTAAAAAGTGATGCCTCAACAAAAACTTTGGATTTTAAGGTACAAGTAAAGACAATGGCAGGTCTTATAAGCCCTTCTGATAAATGGCAAAATTATACTCTTAATGGTTCTTCATTAATGGGGTTATTTTCTAGTCTTTCTAACAAAAAGTTACTCTATTGTTTTGATGCAAGCCAAGATGTCACTTATTATTTTATGCTTAAAAACAATAATAATATTACAGATAAGATATATATATCAGGTATTTATAATGAAGCAAAAACTACAAATTATTTTACATATAATTCAGATGCAAAAGATTATTATACAGGGTTTACAGTAAAAGAAAATGGTAAAATTTATATAGAATTGACGACTGGTAGTATTAATGACAGTTATGGCTACTTCTTAAAATTGAATAAGGTTACTGAAATTCAAAATTTTGGGACACAAATAACAAAAAATATTTCTATGACGAATAATGAGGATATAGATTTTTATTATTTTAATGCTAATGAGCTAGATAAATTTAGAATAAACTATTATGATAATAGTTCTGTATCAGGTGCTCCAAATATTTCTTGTTTTGATGAAAATCTTAAAACATATTCTTTTAAAAACCAATCGTTAAATAGTAATACTGTTAAAACCGTAAATAGTTCTGCAAACCAAAGATTAATAGTAGGCATTCTTAAATATCCAATAGATAATAGTTATACTTATAATCTTAATGTCGAAAAAATAACAGATATTCCAATTACAAATTTTGATCAATGGGTTTCTGGAAATGTTAAGAGTAATGATGAACAAGTATATTCAATAGATGGAAAATCAAATGAAAATTATTTAATTTATTGGGATGAATTTACTGGGTATGGTTCTTCGTCTTATACTGCAAGTATAGTAGTTAGTGGTTATCAAAGCGATAAAACAACAGCTTATTTTGTTGATAAAGACCAATCCTATTCTACCCCAACTATAATATCTCCTTCAAGCGATGGTAAAATTTATTTAAATGTTAAACAAACAGGATATAATGTTGGTACTTATGCAATTAAAGTTAATAAAATGCTTAAAAATGATATTACGATTGATAATTTTAATACATGGTTAGATCAAGGTATTTTCTCAACAGAGCAATGGCTTTCTTTTGATGCTACACAAAATACTACTTATCTATTAAATATAGATGATAAATCTTATGGAAGTGGAATATCTACTGGAACTGTAATAGCAAATGTATATAAATCAGATAAAACAACAGAGTATTTAACAAATGTTACAAATTGTTATACAGTTGCAAAAAGTTTTATTGCAACAGAAACTGGTAAAGTTTATATAAAAATGACTCCTTCAAATAATTTGACAGGTACTTATAAAATTAAAGTTGATTATCGAATGACTGTAACTCAAATTTCTACTTTAGATACATGGGTTAGCGACAATTTAGTTTTATCAGAACAATGGTATTATATAAATGCTAATGTTGGTGATAGATATTTAGTTTATATGGATAATAGCTATTATGGAAGTGGTGACACAACAGTAAATGCTAATATTACTGGCTACAAATCTGACAAGACAGCAGAATATTTTGCAAGTACAAATAATTGTTATTCTACACCAAAAACAATAACATCAACTGAAATGGGTAAAATTTATTTTAAAGTTACACCAGTTTATTCTATAAATAATGGTACATTTAAGATTAAAGTTGTAAAAGCCCCAGAGGTAGAAATTACAACATTGGATACTTGGGGAAGTTATCAACAAACTTATTATGAACAATGGTATTATATAAATGCAACTGCTGGCGATGTTTATTATGTTTATATGGATAACTCTAATTATGGAAGTGGCACAACAACTGCAAATACTTATTTAACAGGATGCAAATCAGATAAAACAACAGAATATTTTGCAAGTACAAATAATTGTTATTCTACTCCAAAAAAAGTAACAGTGACAGAGACTGGTAAGATTTATTTTAAGATTACACCTTATTCTTCTGTGAATAATGGGACATTTAAACTTAAAGTTGTTAAATCATCTGATACAGAAATTACCACATTAGATAGTTGGCAAACTTATAATCTAAATTACGATGAACAGTGGTATTATGTAAATGCAACAGCAGGGGATAGATATT
>MIAN01000211.1:0-8052 GCA_001829125.1 Spirochaetes bacterium GWB1_27_13
TGAAATAAAAATCTGGATTTTCATTATTTGCTATTGCTTTATCATAATATTCTTTTGCTTTATTAAAATATTCATTTTTAAAGTAATAAAAAGCTATTTTATAGTAATTTTCTTCTTCTTTTACACCAATTTTATCAAAATCATCTCTTCCATTATCAAATTGACCTATTTTATAGTACAAATTACCTCTATTAACAAAAGATTCTTTATAATCACTACTCAAATCAATTGCTTTAGAATAATCTTTTAAAGCATTGTCATATTCACCAATATTCGTATAAGTACTGCCTCTAAGATTGTACGCATAAACAAAATCGGGCGATTTTTCTATTGTTTTATTAAAATCATCTACTGCCTCTTTATTTTTACCCTGTAAAAAATTAAGCCCACCTTTGATAAAATAAATTAATTCATTCGCATCATTATTTAGGCTTGTCGCCTCTGTCAAAACCACTAAGGCTTCTTTTGTATCACCTTTATATATGTAAGAATAACTCAAATTTAAAAACGCCTCATAATTTTGTGGATCAAGTTTAATTGCATCTCTAAAATCGATAATTGCATTGTCAAAAGCATTCTTTTTGTTTAATAATATAGCTTTTTTAGTTAAAATTTGCGATTTTTTTTCATTTGTTACATTTTCATCAAAATTTTTTATAGAATCAGATATAAGATCAATTTTATTGTCTATATCAGTGGTTAAATCAGATTGTAAATTTAAAAAGTCAACTATATTTAACTTATTGTAATATCCAGAATACAAAATATTATCACAAAGAATCCTTTCATCGTCTATGATTTTTATGAAAATATCGCCTTTAGGTGTGGCAAAAATAGTAATTTTATCAGAAGAAACATCGTAGTTTAGGTTTAGTAAATTATTATTATCACTAAACTTTGAAAAATAACAATTTTTACTCTCAAATAGAAAAAAAGAATTATTTTCTTCATTAAAATAATATCCTTCTATACTAAAAGATAATGAAATTAAAGTAAAAATGTAGCAAACAGTAAAAATAAATTTTTTAATCAACACAAATACTATTCCAGAAAAAATCGTTTTTTGAGTTTAACAAACTTGCTTTATATTTTGAACTTAGTGATATAATATAAAAAGTATCAAAATATCTAATATAAACCGACCTTTGATAAATAGTCTGCTTTCCATAATCATAAGAAAATTGATAAGATAAATACTCAATTCCCTTTTCTGAAAGCCCAGGAGCATCCCATTTTGCATCATAGTAAACATTTTTTACAGATGATTTCATTATTTTTTGATCATTTTCAGCAAAAGTACCAAGTGAATAAATACTAAAATCATTTGTTTTTCTTATTGCAATTACAATAGGACTATCAAATACATTACAACCTTTTTCTACTAATAAATTATCATATCTATAAGTATTAGCCTCTGAAGTTTCTTCCATATCATTAGGAATATCGTATCTAAACCCAGTCCTTTTATAAACTACTGGTGTTTGTTCTTCTTCTTTAAAAACAGTTGCTTGAGTAATTGAGTCTGGCTCTCTAACAGCCTGTTTTGTAGCACAAGAAATTAAAAATAACAATATTATACTTACAAAAATAATATTTTTCATCTTTGTCCTCTAACATAAATATATTGAAAAGTTTTCCTTACCAAGCGAGTAAGGCTAGTTTGCCTAATTTAATTACATAAAACCAAAAAGTCTTAATCAGTGTAATCTATGACAATCTAATAAATCTGTGTTATAATAATCTAATAAAATTTTCGGAATTTTTCACTAAAAAGTTAATTTTTCTTTTTTCTATAACACGGATTGGCACAGATTAGAGTTGGAGAGATTACACAGATTACATTTATTTTTAGGAACTATATCTATTATTTCATCTTTTTTTGTGGAATATAAAAATATATTAATTAAAAATTAAACTATTAGCTTTAATTTTAGCATTATATAGAAATTATTTCTCAAAAGGGTTAAATAATTCAATATCTATATTATAAAAATCGTTTGTATTTCTTGTTACAAGAATAAAATTTTTTGATTTTGTAGTTGAAGCAATAAGACAATCAGGTAGTTTAATTTTTTTTCTTTTCTTATTTTAATTGCTTTTTCCACAATATCTTTATTAATCTCAACAAGATTAAATATCTTAAGAAATTCCCTTACCGATAATTCTTTTTCTTTTGAAAAATTATATGAAAGCACTTCGATATATGTTATAAAAGATATGTTTAATTTATTACTATTTTTAGAAATAAATTCAGTTGCTATCTGCTCACCTGAAAGATGATAGATAATAATATTTGTATCAACAAGAAATTCCATAAATTTATTTATCCCATTCATCCCGAATTATTTTTTCATATTCTAAACCATCCTGTACTTTTCCTTTTATTATACCTTTTGTCTTTAAAATAATATTTTCATCTTTATTAATGTTATCTACAAAAACTATATCTATTCTAGTTTTTGATTTTTTAAGAATCTTATTATCTACATTAGGAATAAATATACCACCATCTTTAATTATAGCATTATATATCATTATTTTTTCTCCATATTATAATTATACTAATTAAATATGATTTTTTCAAGCCCTTTTTTCTTCTCTTTTCTTGCTTCTTCCTTTCTCTTATTTTTTTGGAAAAAAGAAGAGAAAAGAAGAAGATATTAATTAAAAATCAGACTATTGAGTTCAATTTTAGCATTATCAATAATATCAACGATTTTTTGTTGAATATCGAGGGGAAGGATGGCGATTTATAACTCTTATTTATCATAATGATACTTACAAGAAATAATTATTATTTCATTGTCATTAACTTTATATACTAATCTATGTTCTTCAGTAATTCTTCTTGACCAATAGCCAGACAAATCATTTTTTAAAGGTTCGGGTTTACCTAAACCGACAAAAGAATTTCTTTGTATTTCCTTAATTAAATCGATTATTTTTTTATGAATTTTTTTATCAATTTTTAACCATTCATTAAAATCTTCAAAAGCGTTATAATCAAAAATTACTTTTTTCATTGTAAATTATCAATATCTATTTCAATTAGATTTTTATTTTGGTTTACATTTTCAATTGCTTTTAAAAGATTTTTTTTATTTTGTTCTGAACTTAGTAAATACTCGGTTTCATCAACATTATATATTGTAATTTCGATCTCCCTATCTTTAAAAATTTTTTTTATCCCTTCAATAAAGTTGACATCAATTTCATTTGCATTAATTCTATAAGTAGTGTACATAAATAACTCCATATTATAATTATACTAATTAAATATAATTTTTTCAACCCCTTTTTTCTTCTCTTTTCTTGCTTCTTCTTTTCTCTTATTTTTTTGGAAAAAAGAAGAGAAAAGAAGAAGATATTAATTAAAAATCAGACTATTGAGTTCAATTTTAGCATTATCAATAATATCACGATTTTTTGTTGAATATTGATGGGAATGGATTAGGAAAGTTTTTAACTTCATCAAAAATTAAATCCAAATAAAGTGCCAGATTCATCTCTATCATGTAGTTTTAATATAATTTCATCTTCAGCAAATTTTATTAAATTATCATTTTCATCTCTTGGTACTTCATCCTTTATAATTGTAAAAATATATTGCAAATTATAATTTTTTGACAATTTTTTTGTAAGTTCTAAGAGTTTATTTTTAGGACGATTGTCTTGATTGGCAAAAACATCATCGTGATACACAAAACGATAAAATGATTGATTTTTATAAGTTGTAAGTAATCCTAAATCAAAACAAACGCAGAATAACTTTTTATATGTAAAACCACGCCCTCTTTCTGTTATTAATTCTAATCTTTCAGGATTTTGAACTTTAGGTTGATTGAAATCAACATTATTAAATTTATTAATTCCCCATGAAAGAAAAGCTGCTTCATTTAATATTTCTTTATAATGCTTTGAAAAATTACCTCTAATTTGTGAATATATTTCATTTTCCAATGTTCTATCTAATTCTTTTTTAATATCTTCAATTATTTTCTCTATATTTTTTTTAATATTATTAATATTCTGCTGTTTTTTAGATATGGTGTCAATAGCATCTAATTTTGATTGTAATTTTATTATTTCGTTTTCAAGTTTAATCAAATCAGTTTGATAGAGTTTAAATTTTCTAAATACATCTGTATCCTGTATATAAGAAAGTAAATTCGCTTTCTTGTCATTAAGTTCTTTTAATTGCTGTCTCACAATTTTTTGTTCATCCAATCGCTTTTCTAAAGTTTCTCTAAGTAATTTGTTCCTTTCTATAGTAAGTTGTTTATTAAAAGAAATCAAATCATTATAATCTTTTTGAAGCTGATTGGAAAAAAATATTTTAGTTTCTTCAAAAATTGACTTTATTTTTCCTAAATCAAAAGAAAATTCATTTTTAATAGATTGTTTTAATTTATTTATATCAAATTCAATGTTATATTCAGTTATATTTAAAATACTAATCTCATTTTCTATTTCATCAACAACTATTGTTATATTTTCTTTATCTTTTGTATAAAAGTTAAAACTATCCAATACTTTACTTAAATCTTCTTTCTCTTGTTTTTTAATTTGAATTTGTCCTGCTATTTCGTCTTTCTCACCCTGTCTAATTTCAAAGTCGGCTTCTTCCTCTTTTATTGATTTCTCAATTTCTTTTATCTTATCATCATTTTTGTATTTTTCTTCCAATAATTTACCATTAAATCCTAATAAGTCAAACATAAAAGGTTTCCAGTCAATATCTTTTCCAGACTTAAATTTTGCTAAACGATAAATATCATCATAATCACCTTGTCTTCTTAAACAATAATTTATAGCTTTTCTAAAATCATAAGATTTATTTTTAAAAAAATCAAAATCGAGATAATCAGCAAGTATTTTTTTTGCTTTATCAAATGTTATATCTTCATAATCCCATGATTGAGGAGGATTAAACCAATTTACAGTTGTTTCATTAATTTTAAAGGTTATTTTAGTATTATTATTAATTTTTCTTCTAATTGTCAAAAATTTACCACTATTAAGTTCTATTTCCAAGTAAAATATATAGTCTTCAAAGAGTAAAATACCATTTTTATTTTTAGTAGTATAGAAAAAATGTTCTTTTTTATCAATTTGTTTTAATAACATAAAATCAATAATATCAATTAATAAAGATTTTCCAAGGTTATGAGAATGCTTATTTTTATCTATTGTTATTACATCTGCATAGATAACATTAAATCCCGAATTAAATTTAATTTTTTTAAATTTATCATCATTACAATATAATTTACTTAATTTCATTTTAATATCTCAAAAGAATCAATTTCTGGATAATATTTCAACTTTCCTAATAAAAATAAAAAATTCAATGAATATGGAACTATTTCTTTTCCTTTTTCACCTATTTTATAAATAATCGAAATGATTAATTCATCATAACTAATAATATTTTGATTAATAAAATCTTCTAAAATTAGAGAGCATATATTTATTACAGAGTAATCTAAATCTAAATATTTATTAGGTTTTATCATATTATTTTACTCCAATATCACAATTAAAATACATATAATGCAAAAATATATTTATAAATCGCCTTTTATTTTTTAATTGAGGATTTTTATTATAAACATATTGATAAATATATACGAATATTTCTTCAAATTGAGCAAATTCATCCCTTTTTACTAAAATCATATTGTTTAATTCGTTTGTTAGATTTAAATAAACCTCTGTTAATTCGTTATTAATTGTATCTTTTAAAAATATATCGATTTTTGAGAAATATTCTAACGAATTAGTTTTAATATATTCAAAATAATCTCTTCCTAATTTATTTTTTTCATTTTTTAATTCTTTTTCAATATAATTACAATCATCTTTAATTTTTTTAATTTTATTTCGTATATCTGATTGATTTTTTGTTATTTGATTATGAAATTCTAAAACTAATTCTTTTAAATCTGTATCTGTAAAATCAAAAGGTAGGAAATATTTATTTAAATTAAAAGCAGATACAATATTTTTATGTAAATTTAAATATTGATGAATAGTTTCTTTTCCTATTATAACAACATTTTCAATACAAACCGTATTTTTAATTTCTTTTTCTAAATTTATTCCTATATCAGCATTAAAGCGTCTATTTGTAAATAATAAATAATTATCAACTTCATTATTTGCTTTTAAAACTTTTAACTTTGGAATTTCATCCTTTTTAATCATATTTTGAAAATTATTATCCGAACAACTTGCTATTGGATTATCAGTATGTTTTGATTGAATTATAAATTTTCCTTTCCATGGTAATTTGGAAGAAGGATAATTTTCTGCTATTCCTTCAAATTTTCCATCCCTACCACCATCTTTTCCTTTTCTAAAAGAAATAATGCCAATTCCAAGAATTTTCTGACAAATAGAGTTTACTAATTCTTCAAATTCATTTTCTGAAATGTTTTCCAATCTGTAATCCATAATTATTTATAATTCCTATTTGTATTATCATAACATTAAAAAAAATATGTAAGACTGTTTTTTTGCAAAACATTTCTTACATATTAATATCATTTTAATAAAATCTATCAAAAAGTCAATAATAATTTTAACTTATAGCAATTAAAAATTAAAAGAAATAAGTCTATTTTCAACGCCTTTTTTTATAATTTCATCTATTGGGGTTTCCAAAATATTTGGTTGCATAATTTTATCCTATTAATTTAGTGGAATTATTATATACTTAAAAATTTTATCAGTCAAGGAAAGTAGAAGTGTTTTAGCCTAAGAAAAAGTTTTTAACAAAAATAATTATAGTTTTATCGTTAATATTCGTTTCATTATCTTGACTTATATATTAATTTTATATATCATATAATCAATCATGAAACATTTTTTACTTTTTTATTTATTTTTAGTATTTTCTCTTGGGGTTGGAACTATTATTTTTTCATTTATAGTTTATTTAAAAACTAAAAATAAATTTACTCTTAGTTTTTTAATTTTTTATATAGGTTTTTCATTAAGAGTAATATCTATGCTTTTTGATATGTATGCAGAAAACATCAATTTAATTTCAAATATAAGAATAATAATTATATATTTAAATATTTTATCTTATTTTTTATTAATATTTTTTATTCCTTTTTTATGTAATGCAATCTCAGAAAAAAATAAGATAATTGAAAATATTTTTTTTGCCTCATTAGTAATTATTTCACAAATCTTAAATTTTTACTTTTTAAGTTTTGAAATTTTAGATAATCATATTGAAGTGACAATAAAAAATAAAATTGGTATGGAAATCTTAAATTATATTTTTGTTATGGTAAATATATATTCTTTAATCATTGGAATAAAAAATTATATTAATTCAAAAAATAAAGTAATAAAAAAATTATTAAAAAGATTATTAATTGCTTTTGCTGTTTTTATACCAGCTATTTTAATGGATGTATTTGGATGGCAATTTGCAAAAAATGTATTAAAACTTAATCTTATATATATTCCTCTTCATCCATTATTATATCTAACTCAAGGAATTATCTTTATAATTTTTACGGCAAAACAATATATATTAGACATAACAATAACAAATGATTTAAATAAAGATAAAAAACAAACATTTGATAAGTATAATATTTCAGGAAGAGAACAAGAAATAGTTGATCTAATTTTAAAAGGCTTAGCAAATAAAGAAATAGCAAATCAATTATTCATCTCAGAAAACACAGTAAAAACTCACATAAAAAATATCTATGAGAAAATAGGCATAAAAAATAGATATAGTTTGATTGTTTTAATAAAAAATTCCTCACTATCAAATTAAAATCACCCTAAAAGGTGAATAGAATCCCCCCTTTTTACGATTGTTTTTTCTTCTATATAGATGTATTCTATACATAAAAACTAAGGGGTTAATTATGAGATTAAGTCGCAATCTAATTTTTTTATTATTATTGTTTTTTAATTTTAATTTATTTTCTAAACAATTGAAATTAGTTGTAGTTGATAAAGATATTGCTATGCCTTTAGAGGGTGTTGAAGTAAAACTTTATGAACAAAATCAAAAATATA